>JAAENL010000208.1 GCA_024224435.1 Halieaceae bacterium | reverse complement strand
AGCGGGGCAAGGCGCAGGGCATGAACGACTTCTTCGTCTTCGCCGCCACGGCGGCCGTGTCGTTCCTCGCGGGGTCGATCCTGCACAGCTCGGGCTGGCAAGCGGTCAACTGGATGATCTTCCCGGCTTTGGCGCTGATCCTGGTGCCGCTGCTGTGGCAGGCAGCGCGAAAGCCGCTGCGATCAGATCCAAGATGATCGAGCCGATGCGGGAGGCGTACCGTCTAGCGGGCGCCCCAGTCGTTACATCACCTGCTTCCACTGCCGCATCTTCGACAGTGCGTCGTCGTAGGCCGTAGCGGTGAAGAACTGAATCCTGCGT
The DNA here is from genome assembly GCA_024224435.1 of Halieaceae bacterium. GTDB lineage: Bacteria > Pseudomonadota > Gammaproteobacteria > Pseudomonadales > Halieaceae > Marimicrobium. The sequence continues at coordinate 4,500 of JAAENL010000208.1, read as the reverse complement.
CCGAGGGTTTGCATCGGGCTCGTCGTGGGATCGAAAAGCCTAACGTCCGAATGGTGCGCCACGATGTCGAGCACCCGGTTCTGGCCCTCTGCAAGCATGGTTTCCAGCTCGCAAAGGTCCCTGTTTGCGAAACGGCGTTGGAACATCCCTGAAAGACCTTCGGCGCGCTTAATCATTGTGTCCGCTGAGAAGAACGAAGCCGAAGGTCCAGGTGTCTGATCGTGTGCGAGCTGCAGAATCATCGTATTCCAGAGGATCACGTCCACCAGAATCATTGCAGCGCTGGTGTGATGGCGCTGTTCTTGCCAGATCATGGCGATGCGCCTGTAGTGGTCCGCGGGGACCGTGGCGGTTACCTCCTCCAGCTTTCGGTGGCTGGTGCGAACCTTATCTAGGAGTTCTTGTTTTGTAGTCGGTAGCTTCATTCGGAATCCTTAATCCATTGAGAATGCGTGTGTTTGTTGGTCGGAATGCGCTTCCCTATTCGAGTGTTGAGATGACGCATGCGTAACACTGAGTATTCCGACGTGGCTAGTTGCGCTCCCTGCGACGAATAAGCCACTGATGGCACTATGGGGCATGCCATCGTTGTAACGTCAAGCGGGTGATGCGCGACTGCTCGGCGAGGTCAGCTGTTCATGGACCGCCGAATGCAAGGGTCCGACTTGCGCTACGGCTGAAGCTGCTTCTGCATGGTGTTGTGGTTGTAGTAATCGCTGGCGTAGACAATTTTTCCGTTCAAAACGCGAAAAAAACTCGCACCGAAATAACTGATATTCGTGCTGGAGGGTGACGTCTCGCCACTGTTTCTCTTGGTGGCGGTGAATTCCCATTCAATCGCTACGCCATCGTCGGATGAAATCGGTTGCGAGCGGAGTTTCATTTTTCGATCAGGCAAAATTTGCTTCAGAAACTGCGAGACTTCGGTGATGGATTCCGGCCCGGTGCGGGATGCTTCATTACTAGTATTGAAATAGACGACGTTGGAGTCGAGAACTTTTTTCATATCATTGGTTTTCCCGCTATTCCAAGCTTCAAGGTATTGTCGAACCACTTTCACATTCTCTGGCTCTTGTGCTTCCTGCGAGGTGGCGCTATAGGCGAACGGGGCCAGGATAAGAAACATGGCTCCCAACGCCTGCACTGAGCGATGGCGCAGGCCCTTTGAAGATTGAAATGAATGGGATGCCCAAGTGTGCTGCATGTGTTTCATAGTCGAGATTTTCTAAAGTCTGTTGAAATGAAGCCTGATTCAAAAAAATCGGTAGGTAATTTCTCTGCCATTAAGCTAATAAGGTTATGTTGTGATTGACTCCGAGTTGCTGTAACGGGACAGCGGATTTCTATATGTACTTCGGTGAGGAATATCGGTTAATAGCGTTGCTGAGATGGTGTATCCCCGTGTTGGTAATTGGCTCGAGACTCAGGCAAGCCAATCGTTAGGAGTTGTTGAGCAATAAGAATGATTGCTACTATTGTTATTTAAACATACTAACATCCTATGTTTAAAGAAGGAGGTGACAGCCTAGGAAGGGGGGGGGCATGGCGAGATCGCCACACGTGTAGCGCTGCGTGTGGGGACGGCCTTAACAGCTGAGGCGCTCGAACGTTTGCGGTCCCGGACGCTGTATGAAAACCCGTTCTCAACTTGAAGGTCCGTCCGGTAAAGTTTGCGGACGTATTGAACGCAGAGGTCAACATGCCCAGATTCATCGAGGGTCAAGACAGGCAGCAGGTCATGCTGCTGCCGGAGTGTCTGGGCGACTCATGGACGAGTTGGGGTTGCGGCCTTGGAGTTCAGCGGCATACAGCCCCCCTCTAACGCCCCTCTGCACTGTTGAAGCTCTACCATGCGGTTAGGGATTGTTCGCCGTGCGCGTCCAACTGCACAACCGTTTAAGTGCAGCGCCGGATGCCAAAACCCTGCAGAGATTCCGTCGAGGGTAGCTGGGCTTGAGAAAGGTTGGATCCGCCCGTATTCACCTTGAGCCTGGGGCGTAGTGAAATGCCGGCACGGCGCAGTTCTACACCACACTCCAGAAACACGCCGGCCAAGGAGGTGTTAGATCCTGCATCGGGCGACAAGTAATTGCTCCGAAGGTGAAGGACTTCCCCCTGCGTGGACAAGACAAATCTCGTCGAACGAGTCAACGATAAAGCCTGAACCAGTGTTGTAAACCCTGGGTACAAGTGCGATGCTGGCAAGCAAGTCGTCAAAGTACTTAAAGGCGACAACGCCCTCTTGCGGGACGGCCAGGCGCTCCAAGTCGTGATGGAACTTCGGCGCATCGCGAGCTGGTTCATTTATCCCTCTGATGACCATGATCAGCCTCCGTTCGACCAGGCTATAGTGCTGATAAAAAGGCCGCGTGGCTCGTGGCCAAATAATTGACGCGACCGCCGAACCAATAGGTGCGTCACCAGATGCGTATGCGCTATCATTGGGTGAATCCATGTTGGATGATCCTATCTTTAGAGTATTCCCCAATCGCGATGACTGATGGCACCACACTTCCGCACGCGCCGAGGCGCTCCCTGGTCGACACGACGATTGAGCTGATCCGCCGTCAGATCGAGAATGGCGTCTGGCCAGTGGGTGAGAAGATTCCGAAAGAGCAGGAACTGGCTGACATGTTGAATGTAGCTCGCAACACCGTGCGGGAAGCTATTCGCGTGCTGTCGCATGGGCAGGTGCTTGAAGTTCGGCAAGGAGATGGCACCTATGTGCGCACCAATGTCGATCCTGTCGAGGTCATGCGTCGTATTGGCCGTTCGAGCCTGCGCGAGCACCTTGCGCTACGCAGCATGCTCGAAACCGAAGCCGCGCGACTGGCCGCTATCAACCGCTCCAAGGCGGACTTGGCGATGTTGCGCCGTCTCCTGAAGGCGCGCGGGGAACAAAGCGATCATGAATCGTGCGCCTTGTTCGTGGACGCCGACACGGCCTTTCACTGTGCCATTGCGCGGGTATGCGGCAATAATGCGCTGTCTGAGTTGTACCGCTACTTTTCGAACTCCGTTCGAATGAACACTCTGGCCGTGCTGGAGGATGAAGACTTGCCTGAGCCTGGCCTGGATGCCCATGAGGCGATCGTCGATGCGATCGAATGCCAAGACCCAGACGGAGCCGCAGAGGCTGTGCGTAATGTCGTAGCGCCGCTGGTCACCGCGCTGAATCATCGTTCGGCGTAAGCCGAACTGCCCCCGTTTCACCCCAATACGGAGCCTTGCCGATCCTTCGCCGCCGACACGCCGGGTGCTCAGGTTAGTCGTGCCTTTAAGCAGCTCCGTTCTGAGCGATCCAGAAGACCACATCCAGCTTGTTGTGGGGCGGGAAGCACCATCACGAGACTCCTATCGGGCGATTGGATTCACCGCAGCTTGCACATTTCTCGCTCCATCGTCAGGCTATCTTGTTGCCTGAAGCGATTGAAGCGAGTGATAGATCGTGCAGTCAGAGCTTGTAGTTCAGCGTCAGCACAATGTTGCGGGGTGCGCCATAGACGACTTGGTTGTAGAACCCGCTCATAAGCGTGTAGCGCCGATCGGTTAGGTTGTTGACGGTCAGCATCAGGTCTATGTTGCGTGTTGCCCGATACTTGGCCATCAGGGAGGCTAGTGCGTAAGATTTCTGTTCCACATTGACGCTGGCACCTTGTGGGTTTGTTGCGCTCTGGTAAGTGCCGCTTTGCCAGGTCACCCCCCCGCCAACGGTCAACTTAGACCAATCGCCGGGAAGCCGATAGGTGGTGAATAGACGCGCAGTTGTGCGCGGAAGGTACGCACTTAGCCGCTCGCCCGTAGCGTCGGTGGAATTGAAGTGGGCAACGCCCCCATAGATGTTCCAGTCATCGGCCAGTTCCCCCTGGAGGTCGAATTCGACACCTCTCGACTTTGTCCCATTCACTGTGTGATACGCCCACGTACCATTTGGTAGCGCGTAGTTTTCCGCCTGCGCCAAGTTATCGAGCCGCGTTTCAAACAAGGCGATCGAAGCATTCAGGCGCCCGTCTAAATATTCACCCTTCAACCCGACTTCGGTGTTTTTTCCATTGGTTGGCGGGAGCACCTGGTTGTTGACATTCCGGTAAGACGACTGCGGATTGAAAATTTCCGTGTAACTCGCATAGGCTGAGTAAGTGTCGTTGATGTCGTACACGACACCTGCATATGGGGTGAACTTGGCAGTCTTTTTGTAATGCGTAGGTGTGCTACCGTCGAATTCGTCGAGTTTATAGTTGTTGAATCGCCCGCCTAGAATAGCTTTCATGGAATCCGTTAGGGAAAGGCGCACGGCGCCATAGATGCCGCTTTGTTCGATAGTGGTATGCGTGCTGGTGAAACCGTTCGCTGCGAAATTCGGTTCAGGATACTGGCCGTCATAGCCGAAAATACTCGGCATAGGCATTGAAGGATAAACAAATCCACTGTTGTATTCATCCTCCGTTCGACGAGACGCCAGAACCCCTAGGACCAGCTCATGCTTGCGGCAAAGTAATT
>JAAENL010000207.1 GCA_024224435.1 Halieaceae bacterium | reverse complement strand
GTTCTTGACCAATAGCCAACGGCAGCCTTTGAGGACATCTCGGGTCTCCTGGTCAGCATGGCGCTGCACACTACGACGCAGTTGGGTCAGGCGGTCATTGAGCTGTTTCATGACATGAAAGCGGTCAACTGTGTATGCTAATCTAAATCGCGCCCATATAGGCCAAAAACGCGCGTTGAAAATGCGCCCACCCAAGCGGTTATCCGTTACCATAGGAGGTAATCCTAAAGGTAACGGAGGCCAAGGAAATGGTCAAAGTGGAAGCATACGAAGCAATCCGAAGAGCCCATTACATAGAAGGCTGGAGCATACGCAAGATCAGTCGCGAGTTGCAGCATTGTCGCAGGACAGTGCGGAAAGCGCTAGAGCAAGCTGAGCCCCAGCCCTATAGAATGAAGGAAGCACGGGCGAAGCCGGTGTTAGGACCTTACCAAATACAGATAGAGGAACTGCTGGAAGAGAACGAGCGCCTGCCGCCCAAGCAGCGATACACGGGGCTGAAGATATTTCGGGAGATGCAAAAGGCTGGCTATGCGGGGAGTGAAGGGACGGTGAGGCGGTATGTGGGACAAGTGCGCAAGGAACGGCGGAAAGCGCAGGCCTATCTACCGTTGGAATTCAAACCAGGAGAAGCGTCGCAGATGGACTGGGGGGAAGCAGAAGCGATTATTGCAGGTGAACGGGTCAAGGTACAGTTTTTCGTGATGCGGCTGAACTACTCACGGGCCCGATTTGTGATGGCCTTCCCCTTTCAGAAGCAAGAAGCCTTTATGGAAGGACATATTCAGGCCTTCCGCTTCTTTGGAGGAGTACCCCGTCATGTCACCTACGACAACTTGAAAACGGCGGTCTTGCGTATTCTGGAAGGGCATAGCCGCCAAGAGCAGGAAGCGTTCATCGCCTTTCGCAGCCACTACCTATTCGAGAGCCGCTATTGCACGCCAAGACAAGCGCACGAGAAAGGGGGTGTCGAAAACGATGTGGGCTACACCCGGCGCAATTTCTTGGTGCCCCTGCCAGAAGTGGACTCCTACCAGGAATTGAATGAGCACTTACGCCAGGCTTGTTTGCAGGATACGCAACGACGTATGCGCGGACAGACGCAAAAGATCGTAGAGCTGTGGGAAGGTGAGAAATCCTCCCTGTTGCCGCTGCCCGAACGCGATTATCGGGCCTGCCGCAGTCGACCATTGAAAGTCAACCCCTATTCGCAGGTGGTTTTTGACACGAATCGCTATTCAGTGCCGGTAGCCTATGCGCGTCAGCAACTTGTGTTGCGAGCTTATTCCATTCAAGTCGAGATTCTGGCCCAGGACCAAGTCGTTGCCCGCCATGAACGCAGCTTTGGCCGTGAGCAGGATATTTTGGAGCCACTGCATTATCTGGACCTGCTCATCCAGCGTTCTGGGGCCTTCGAACACGCCATCCCCATGCGACG
>JAAENL010000206.1 GCA_024224435.1 Halieaceae bacterium | reverse complement strand
GATCAGCATCTGCTTAGGGCTCGGCAGTATCGTAATCAAAGGACAAGTGCGTCCGGAGAATGGGTTAGGGTGGTTGCTTGATACTCCCAACTTGGATTGCTGCGGATTCTATGACTTAACTTGCCAGTAACTATGTAAGGTTTATCTCAGGCGCTTATCTATCAGAAAATCAAGTAACGCGCGGGCCTTGGCCGGCACATGCCGAGAAGTAGTAACCGCGTAAAACTCCCAGGGTTCCAACGACCACTCAGGTAGTACGCGTTGAAGTTGCCGTTTCTCCACGAAATCGTTGACGACCCAGTTGTGCCACACGGCAATCCCCATGTCCGCCAAGCACAGCTTTTGCAGGCCCATGAAATTGGCCACGCTGAAGCGTGCGCTGGGCAGAATCGTTTCAACCTTCCCGCTTGCCGTATGTACGAGATTCCATTCGGGAATTCTGAGGTGTCGCAATGCTTCATGGTTACCCAAATCAGCCGGAGTATTGGGCTCGCCGCACTCCTGAAGGTAGGCAGGCGTTGCATACAGGGCGAGTTCCTCAAGTCGAATGATTCGCCGAGCGACAAGGTGTTCCTGCGTAATTGGTCCCATGACGAAAGCGATGTCTACATCGTTCTCCAGTGGGCTGGGCACGTCTGAAACGATATCCAGTTCAATTGTAATATCGGGAAAGCGCAGGCTGAAAGCGGGCAACAGGGGAATGATCCACTCGTTTGCGGGAACGACATTGGCAACGAGGCGCAGTAAGCCGCTGGGCGAAGTTCGTAAGTCGGCCAGCTGTTCACGGGCGAGCCTGGCATCCTCTATGATGCGTTCGCAGCTATCAAAGTAGAGCTTGCCGGCATCAGTCAAGGTCACGCTGCGCGTGCTGCGTTCAAACAGGCGAAGCCCCACGTCCTTCTCCAACTCGGCGATACGTCTGGACACGGTGGAGTTGGGAATCTCGAGGTTCTCCGCAGCCCCGCGGAAGCTCTTTTTCCGCGCTACCTCCACGAATATCTGCATACTTCGGAATAGGTCCATCGCTCTATTATCCTGTTTATGGAGCAATTGACTACCAGTGGATGGCGCTAATTGATTGTTATAGTCTGCGAGCGCTCCACTCTCTAGGCAGACTTGGATGACCAGAATGTTCTTTACTCACACCAAACACTCCGAGATGGTGTGCCCAGCAGGACTTTGTCGACTGCTCCTCTCGTTATAAAACTAGCGGCTAATATAGGAGCTTGTCAGACCAAATATGGGTAGTGAGCCGAAAAAAATTTAGCGGTATCTCTCAGCTATCTGCGCAAGGGGTAGTTTGATCGAATAGTAAAAAGCGTGAATGGGCTGGTGAGTGTTTTGACGGAAAATCAACGAGCCGAAATTTAGCGCTACGATGAAACTACTGTGCGCATTCTGGGTGCGAAGCCGTTGTGCGCTAACAACCCGGCGGCAGATCCTCACATGCCAGCCCTTGCCCCGGTGAGAGGGTGCTGGGGGTTTGATCGGGGTTCGCCACCAGGGGGCAGTTATCCATGGAGTCACCGACACGGTCGCCGTCGGTGTCATGCTCGAAATCCAGCGTGCTTACAAGTGATTCCATGGCTTCGAGACCTTCCGTGGAGCCGTTCTTGAGGTACGCGTCAAAGAACGAACCGATGTAGTGAGACATCTGGCTATGGAAGCCTTCACCCAGAACACCGTCACGCCAGGCAAAATGGCCCGCCCCTTCGAATACCTGAGCGTATCTGGCAGGCCAGGTCTGGTCGTAAGTGCCATTCGACTGTATCAACTGAGGTGTGATTGCGATGTCCCGCGTGCCTCCCTGGTAAAGCGTCTGGTCGTTTGTCATGCCTCCGACACGATCTTGTACCAGATAGGGTCTGTGCCATGGTGAGAGAGCTGCCACGGCGCGGATCTCATCGCGGGTCCATGTGCTCCAGGCGCCCGCGAGACCCATGCAGGTGTAACCGCCCATCGAGTACCCCATGCAACCGACTCGCTCGAAGTCTTCTACATACTGCTCATAGGTACTATAGGGCAGTGCATCGAGCACTGCGTGGATGTCGTCGCGGCGATCGCTATTTGTCAGGTCGGTCCAGTTACTGGGATCACTCCACGCGACGTCTGGCGTCGTGTTGCCTGAGATACAGTCTTTATGTTTCGGGGCGACGACGATAAAACCCCTGTCAGCCAGGGCGCTCAAAATGGCATCGTTGCTGCCAGGGCAGCCGCCCATGCCGTGTGAGAATATGACTAACGGGTAAGTTCCCTCTCCTGCCCGTCTGATCTCGACATCCACGCTACCGATGGTATCTGTCGCGAGAACGTCTGCTAAGGCGGTTACTGCGGGGCATAGCGCGAGGAACAGAGTCAAGCCAGCTGTTCTCGATCTTGCTAACCTTGTAGTTCGCTTACGTGCAGCTTCTAGAGCAACGGGGGCAGTGCCATGTAACTTGAAAGAGCATTTCATATTTAAGGCTTTGTGTTTTTGTATTGAACTAAGCATTACATACCAAGGCTGCCATGGCGAGGCTGCCGGGGAAAGCCGATATTGTGAACAGTGTGCTCCATAAGTGGAGCAATTCAGAATGTGGATACTGACAGGTACTGCCAAGTTAATTCGCGGATTTGGGCTGGAATCAGCCCATGAACACCTACAAACGGCACCGGTTCCCACCCGACATCATCAGCTACGCTGTCTGGCTCTATTACCGCTTCAATCTAAGTCATCGGGATATCGAAGCTCTTCCGTCTGGTTTACGTGTGGCATTCCCCCTTGTCGCAGTATTCGCAACTGGGTGTCGCGGTGCAGCTGGCGCCAGGGTTCGCGGCACAAAACGCTGCGGAGCAGTCGCTGCCGGGAGTAGGCGGCGGCGGGGTTGGGGGCGAGGGAGCCGAACAGGACGACGGCAAGGGTACCTTGAAGGTAAAGCTTGTAGCGACTGTTTGGGTTGTCTCGGAACTGATTGAGCAACTGCAGCCGAATGAGTTGCATGACCCGGTAGGGCCGATCCCACTCCATGGCCCCGTGTTTTCCATCGCACCACCCCAGAGTCTGGCGGTACTTGTTGCTAACACAGTATTCCACGTGACCTTAAGGTCGTAGTAGCTTGTGCCGGCGCTATAGCTATTCGAATCGACCTGCCAAGCCGCGGCCTGAAGAGTACTGGACAAGCGACCGTTGGGTGTTTGCCCGTTTTGCGGCTGTCCCACGATGTAGTCTTGACATACGTTGCTCCCAGGTGCCATTTGGATTGTCGATACGCAATTCTCAGCAGAGTCGCCCTCGGTGCAATACTCGTATTTGGTGTACGCGCCAATGTCGGAAACAATGTCGCCCGCTTCTACGACCAGCGCCGGAACCGTTGTCGACACCGATTTGCTCCACGAGGCGCCGGCCTGAAGCCCTGCTTGCGGGCCGTCTCCGGAGACATTGACGTCAACGCCGAGGTTGAAGCTGAAACTATTGGTATATTGCGTACTGCGGCCCTGGTTACCTGAGGGGGACGCACTGACCGGCGTTGTAGTCGGCCCTACAGGGGGGTTGAACGCAACGTAGTAATTAAGTGGATAATTCATATAACGACACATACGTGAATCGAAACCGCCGCCAAAGGGATTTTTCCAAACCTGTGTACCGCCGGAGCAGTATTTGTCTCCTGGTTGCCAGTCAATAGTCAAATCGCGATTGTCATTAGTTAGCGAGATTTGATTTTCCAGATAGCTTGCGGACTCCCATTTGGCTTCCGTTGGGTCCCAGTCGCCGTTTGAAGTAATCACGTAGAAATCTGTCGCTTGATTGCAAATACGACCGGCATGAACGTTCACAGGCATGCTGTAGATGCCACCGGTTGTTGTCTTGAGCACAGTGCTCTGAATGTAATTCTTGGATAAATCGATGGGGCCGCCGGTCAAATCTGACGTGGGCTCACTGCTGGGCAGAGGCGACCGTGACAAATCGTCCACCACGATGTCGTACGCCCGCGCGTATGCGCGCGCATCCGCTCCGGGGTCTTCCGCTGTATCCGGCGTGGGCCTGATCCTAAACAGCGCGGTTGCAGTCGGCATGCCATCTTCACGGCGCATGATATACGCCAGCAGAACGGGATCAGTAGTTGATGTGAAGGCTGCACCGACGCCCAATAGACCATGGAAGGCTTCCACATCAATGGTGCTCGGGCTGATGAGGGCCAGGGTTTGTCCAGCTTCATAAGACGCCTTGATTGCATCTTTTTCCTGCTCCGTGAGGGCGTCTACCGGGTCGAGCACCCCGGGCGCAATCATCATGGGTGTCAGTTGCGGATTATAGTCAGGCGAAAAGGGCACGACGACCAGGTCACTGCGCACCGCTTCTATGGTTGCGTTATTGTAGTTGCCGATGAGCTGAACGACCTCATATTCACCGGACTGGGACTGCGCACTGTCGCTGCAGCCGCTGACAATCAGCGCGACACATGAGGAAAGGAATAGTGCATTAGCCAACCTTGCAAGGTATATCATTCGGTGTTCCTCGAAATTGTATACGGCTATTAGGCAAGTTAACGATTGAAAAATTCCGAGTCAAGTTAACTTAGATTCGCTCCAAATGTGGAAACCACAAACCAAAATCTCGGGAAATTACAGCCCAATGTGGGGGCCAATGACATATTTCTGGTCAGTCTAGGCTCG
>JAAENL010000205.1 GCA_024224435.1 Halieaceae bacterium | reverse complement strand
TACATGTTTCTAGTAGATAGACGTTCCAAGTGGGAAATTTTGGGGTAGGGCGGGATGCCAAGGCGAACATGGAGGGGATTGCAGGCAATTGCTTGCTAGGTGGAGCCTCCGCCGTCAATATTCGACCAACCATGAGATGGGCTTTTGCGCGATAGGGAATACGGTGTTGGGATCACTTCAGTCGCCCATCGGGAAGCAATCGTTATCGTCGTGAGAATCTTCTGAGAGGCTTTGTGGATATGCAACCTGGCGGCGGTCATGGGCCATTGGTAGTCGAAGGGGATTCCACAGAGCACGACGGCCTTCAGGCCGCAGATGTTGCCGCTGGGTGGGCGAAGCAACAGCTTGAATTTGCTGGGGTCTCCCCCGTCGTAGCCACATTTGGCGCGGTTTATTGGAACGGCATTCGCCAGGTGCAGTAGCCTTGTGGAGCGAAGCTCGTGGTAATCCAGTTAAGGGCTATCTGCTTCGCTCCACCACCTACTAGGGGTTGTGAATTTTCGTCGCCCCGCTCTTGACCCATTCAGCCTCGATTAGGTCGCCTGAAAGAGTCGTCAAGCACTTTATAGCGAAGCAGTAATCGGATGGCTACGCCCACTACATCTGGTGTTAGGTTGAGTAAAGCAGATAGCCCTTATCCAGTTTATCACTAGCATTGTCAATCCTCGATTGCGTACCGCAATAACCGGGGATGATGCCTAGCCTGACCTCTGGGAGACCCGTGGTCGAAACCCATCACCATGTCCGCGAGCAGGCAGACGAGACCGTCTGGGGGTGTGGACGGGCTGGTGTCGGGTGGGTTGTAATCAACACTGAGTTCGTCCGTTGAGTCGTCGCCCAACACCTTGCGAGCACTCGCAACAGCCAGAGCATTGAGTTGACACGCCCGAGGCCTGTTTCCTAGCGCAACCCACTTGAGTGCGAGGTTCTCAATCGCGGTGAGCGTGTCCGGCGAGTTAAAAAGTCAGAGACATGCCATCAACTGGCCCCTTGCCTACATACTCGTGGTGCTCCCCAGCAAAAAAGATAAAGTTCACGTCGAGAAGGTGTCTACCGGGCCCCAAGTGTAACTCATCGTACGGAATCTCAACGCCGAGGGCCGCATACTCTGTGCCCGCATAGGGCGGGAGGAAGCGACAAGAGGTTGCGACTCCGCCAGAGGCATCGCGGTAATCCCCATCCATGTCCCTAAGAACCTGCGCGCCTTGAAAATTAAAGTACGCAACAGCCATGCATGGGACCCCTTTTAAGTTCTTTGCGTTCACCTTCAAGATGAAGCGAACACCCCTCTTCCCCTGCCCCATGTTGTCGTAAACGATTGTATTATGTATAGCCCTTACCAATTCACCGGTTACCTCTCCTCGCCAAGACACCGGCACGGCTGCGCCATTACCCCAAAGGTCTTCCGACGAAACAGTGCTCATGTAGGCGCCCTCAAACGAGTGCTCACGCATATCGAACTCGAACCCATCTAGCTTAAGGCTAATTCCGACCAACTCAGCCACGGGGTCGCGTCGATTGGTGATTTTCATAAGCTTACCAGTCATCGGGTAAATCTCATCGTCATTTAGCGGCAGTCCAGTTGCTACCCACGCGACGTTCAGTCGCGCCTTTCCACCACTGAACGAATTGGCCGTTAATATTGCATTCCTTGCAATGATGCAGCCCTGCGAATGGGTAACCAACGAGATGGGGACCCTTGCGTGATAGATAATGTGCGTAAGTTGGCGTGTCACCGCGTTGTGCTGTACAGCGCGTTGAATTGGATTCAGACTAAATGCCCATGCTCGGTCTAGGGCGGCCTCTGCGAGGTCAATGATAGCACCGCGCGTTGGATTGTAGAGTAGATAGACTGGACGGCGAAGTTGGCGCGACAGGGCTTGTGCCTCACCTGCAGCGGATTCATACGTCGTCAGCATCCCGTTGACATAGAACACGGGGTCTCCACCTGCGAATCCGTGGCCGAACTCGACCAGGTATGGCGCGTCCATGTAAGTGTCACGGAGAAACCAAGGGACGACAGGTGACATCAACGGCTGCAATGTTCTAGCAACCGCATCGTTCAATACTTTGTCCGTATGGGCACCGACCCAACCCTGCGCTGCTCGTTGGAGCCTGCTAGGGTTGCCTCGAAACAGTGCATCCATGGCCCGAACCTCGTTCTTGAATCGGCGAAACTCCGCTCGCGCCTGCGCTTCAACCGCAGCTGGGGCATTCAAGACGATGCTTGGCATAGGGTTCACTAGACGCCTGAGCAGCGCTGGGTCGACGCCAGCTTCCCGTGTGATGTGTCCCGCAACCCACGCGTTCGCTGTACCAATCGGGTTGATGAGGGTGCTGCCGATGTCCTTAAAATCCTTAAAATTGGGTAATTGAGCTTGAGCTGGTGCTAGGGCCCCCAAGGCTAATGCAGCGCGCAAGAGTAAGCGCATTAGCTGCTGGGCCAGGATGCGCTCCGTCTTAGTCCTCACTAACTGTGTCGTTCCCATATGGCGGTACTCCTTTTGGGCTGTGTGTCTGCTCTGCGGGGTTGTCATTCTGCTCATTCTAGACGCGGGTGGATAGGAATTCCAAGCGGGCAGTTTCGGGAGAGCGGGGGGAAGCCAGGTGGGGCGCGGGGGCGAGCATGGGGTTGATTGTTGGCAATGGCCAGCCAAACGGGGCTTCCAGGGCGGGGATCGGCGGTGCGGTGGCGGCAAAAAGGGCCGGATTTGTCGTTGGGACCATAGGGCGCTAGCCCGGGACCTTGAGTTTGGTCCGGGCTTGCGGTGTTTGGGGGTGCGGGCGGCGCAGGTGCGCGAGAGTTAGGCCATGGGGGGCCGGGATTCCGCTACGCGGGAGCGAGGCTT
>JAAENL010000204.1 GCA_024224435.1 Halieaceae bacterium | reverse complement strand
TGTGATATGGATACCATCATCCGAAATCAACATGGCAATAACACCCGCCACCACTTCTGGCGACTTCGCGCCAGTTAGAGACATGATGCGGGGCATGAGATCAAAATCCATTGTCTCAGGAAAACCGATACCATCCGTCATACTCGTGTTGATGTCTCCGGGGCAAACGCAATTTGCCCGCACGCCGCGCTTGGCATACTCCACGGCGATACTCCGAGTCATAGCCAATACACCGCCTTTACTGGCAGAGTATGCGACACCGCAGGGCAGACCTTGCAATGCAGCGGTAGATGCGGCGTTCACAATACTCCCCTGAGTCTGCACCAGATGAGGAAGGACCGCGCGACAGAGGTACATAGTGCCAGTGAGATTTACATCGATTACTGTTTGCCATTGGTCGGTCTGCAGCTGTTCGGTATCGTCAAAACGCAATACGCCCGCCATGTTCACTACACCATGCAAACTGCCATAACGGTCTATACACGCCTCTACGGTTTCATTAACACTGCTTTCTTCTCCCAGATTTCCAATGCAGGCGGTCGCATCGCCTGCCGCGCCCCGAATTTCTGACGCCGTGGCCTCTACCGCATCTCCATTGAGGTCTACGCAAAAAACCGAGCCACCTTCGCTGGCAATTCGAACTGCGCTAGCCTTCCCTATTCCGCTGCCGGCCCCCGTTACCAGAACCGTCCTGCCCCCAAGTCTTTGCATAGTACCTCCGCTTATTCAGGGAAGCAGAATGCCCGCGACGGCGCGTGTGGTCAAACAGACCGGTTCGAGGCAATATACCGCCACAGTCCAATTGACAGGGCACCCAGGGCTGATGGATTTCATCACCGCAGGCTGACATTTTAGGCCATTGCGCCCAACTGGCGCTGGTGTACCTTTATCTGTCGGAGACGCGTCCGTATCATACGAACATCGCCAAATACCGCGCTCCGGACTTTATCCCCCGGAGCCCTAACGCCACCTGCCAGGAGCAGACATGGAAGACCTTGAACAGTTTCGACTGGACACTCGTGAGTGGCTGGCAGCAAATTGTCCAGATTCGCAGCGTCAACCCATAACGCCAGAACAACAGTATTGGGGTGGCCGCAAGGGGAGCTTCCCCAGCAAAGATGCACAAACCTGGTTTGAGCGCATGCGGGACAAAGGCTGGACGGCCCCCGAATGGCCAACCAGTTATGGCGGCGGTGGTCTCTCGCCGCAACAAGGGCGCGTACTGAAGGAGGAAATGAAGCGCATTCACGCACGCACGCCGTTATTTGGCTTGGGACTGTGGATGCTCGGGCCAGCCGTACTCGAATACGGCAGCGAAGAACAGAAGCAGCAACATATCAGAGCGATCGTAAATGGCGAGCACCGCTGGTGCCAAGGTTACTCCGAGCCCGGCGCTGGATCAGATCTGGCCAGCCTGCAATGCAAAGCCGAGGACAAGGGTGATCATTTCCTAGTCAATGGCAGCAAAATATGGACCACCACCGCTGATAAATGCGATTGGATATTCTGTCTTGTGCGAACCGATCCGGACGTGAAAAAACAGGAAGGTATCAGCTTCCTGCTGATCGATATGGATGACCCCGGCGTCAGTACAACACCCATTGAGTTGATCAGCGGCGAATCCGAGTTTTGCCAGACCTTTTTCGATAACGTCGAAGTACCCAAGGAAAATCTCGTTGGCGAACTGAACAAGGGTTGGTCAGTTGCCAAGGCTTTGCTGGTGCATGAACGCAAGCTGATGTCCGAGATGGGCAGCGAGAGCCCTCGCCAGGTGCTCACTCCAAATGAAGCGGCTAAACAATATCTGGAATTCGAAGACGGTAAAATCGTCGATGCGCGTTTGCGCAGCGATCTCGCAGACTACGATATGCTCATGCAGGCGGTGGCACTGACTCACTTCCGCACCTTCGAGGAAAAGGCAGCGGGCATGCGCAGTGCAGCACCCATGGTAATGAAATACGTCGGCACGGAGGCGGAAAAAACCAAAAGTGAGCTGCTTCTAGCAATTCTGGGTAGTCGCGGTCTGGGCTGGGAGGGGGATGGTTTTACTGAGCAGGAAATCGACACGCTGCGCTTATGGGCCATGTCAAAGGCAATGACCATCGCTGGCGGCAGCAGCGAAGTGCAGCTCAACCTGATCGCCCAAAAAATTCTTGAATTACCGCAGCCCTAGGAGCACTCGTACATGGCACTGGTACTGAACGAAGAACAACGATTGCTGCAAGAGACCGCCAAGGACTTTCTCGGCAGTCGTGCGCCAGTGGAAGCCCTGCGAAAGCTGCGCGACAAGCGCGACGCTATCGGGTACGAAGCAGCGTTGTGGCAAGAGATGGCTGAAATGGGCTGGGCCAGTATTATCGTGCCGGAAACATACGGAGGGCTGGAATTCGGCTTTCTTGGCCTGGGCGTCGTCATCGAGGAGGCAGGCCGAACGCTGACTGCCTCCCCTCT
This sequence comes from Halieaceae bacterium, assembly GCA_024224435.1. GTDB lineage: Bacteria > Pseudomonadota > Gammaproteobacteria > Pseudomonadales > Halieaceae > Marimicrobium. The sequence goes on along the minus strand of JAAENL010000204.1, from coordinate 1,577 downwards.
GCTCTGCTCCGGTGTCGTCGGCGCCTCCGCCATCTTGTTAGGTGGCAGCGAAGAACAGAAACAGTCCTTGCTGCCAGCCATCGCGCAGGGGGAACTGACCTTTGCGCTTGCGCTGGAAGAAACCCACCACCATCGTCCCCACCATATTGGTGTCACTGCCAGTCAGCAGGGAGATGGCTATGTGCTTAACGGCAGTAAGTGCTTTGTGCTTGATGGCCACAGTGCCGACAGGCTTATCGTAGTCGCACGTAGCCACGGTAAGCTGCGTGAGACGGAAGGACTGAGTCTATTTCTCGTCGAGGGAGATGCCCCTGGCGTAACGCGAACGCGCACCATAATGGCCGATAGCCGAAACGCAGCCAATATCCATCTCAACAATGTCACCGTCGCCGCGAGCAGCATTCTCGGCGAGGTCGGCGACGGGTGGAGCGTGCTGGAGCCCGTGCTGGATCGTGGCCGAGTCGCGCTGGCGGCCGAGATGATGGGATACGCACTGGAATCCTTTGAGCGCACTGTTAACTACTTGAAGGAGCGTGAACAGTTTGGCGTACTCATCGGTACATTCCAGTCGCTGCAGCACCGGGCCGCACATATACAATCCGAATTAGAGCTAAGCCGTTCGGTACTATTGCAGGCACTGTCCAGCGTGGATGATTCTCCTGAGGAGCTGCCAGTCATGGCCAGTCTCGCCAAGTCACGCCTGAACGAGTTAGTCAAACTGGTAACGAATGAAGCAGTACAAATGCACGGCGGCATCGGCGTTACCGATGATCTGGAAATCGGTTTTTTTCTGAAGCGCGCACGCAGTGCCATGCAGATATTTGGAGATACGGGTTACCACAAGGACCGCTACGCGACACTCAACGGCTACTAAACAAGGGGTAATACAATGGATCACAGCAAAATGATCGCCATGGTGCACAAGTATGTGGAAGCGTTCGACACGCAGGACATTAAGATCATCCGCGATATTTTTGCTGATGACGCCTGCGTGGAAGACCCCGTGGGTACGGAGACACACAACGGAATCGATGCGATCTGTGGGTTCTACGACAATGCCCTTAGCTCAGGGGCAAAACTGGAACTCAGTGGTGAACCGCGCTGCGCCGGCAGCGCCGTCGCTTTTCCTTTTCAGGTCAAGATGCCCGGAATTGCTATCGACATCATTGATGTATTTGAGTTCAACGAGCAAGGGAAGGTCAACAGCATGAAGGCCTACTGGAGCGACGGCAATATGCACGCCGATGAATAAAGCGTCGGCGTTCGCGCCCGCGGGGTGATCAGGAGCCTTTGAATGCGGCATCCATATCAAACGATGACGCATACCGCTCAATCCACTCGATAGCCGCTTCGTCAAGGCTCATTAATCGTCCCGTGTCCTTCAACTTCTTTTTACGATAACGACGAATCTGTCGCACTTGCTCAAGCATACGTGCACGAAACAGATCCTCGGTGGAGGCGGACATCTTTTCGCTGTGTTCAAGCACATTAGCCATGATTGGACCTATATACTGCACGCCTGGCTATTGATAACAGCTAATCACACACAATACAGCCCACGCGCCAGTCGCTTGTGA
>JAAENL010000203.1 GCA_024224435.1 Halieaceae bacterium | reverse complement strand
TTATATTCGGTGGTGGTGAATGATACTTTTCGGGCGAAAAGTATCATATGATTTGTGCTATGATCATAAAGTATCATTGGATAATCTGCATGATAGCTGTCGCCATGTATTGCTGATTGCGACGTCTACCGCTGATTTCATGTACAACGTCCAGCGATTCCAGTTTCCGTAATGTCAACATGGCTGTACGATGTGTGACATCAAATCGCTCAACAAGATCGTTGGCCGTTAGTATGGGTGTCATGAAGAGCAAATCAACGACGCTGTACATCAACCCGGTTGAACGGTTTCTCTCGAGTTCTTGATGCCAAGCTTGTTGCAAATCTTGAAGTTGTTTCGCTCTTTCGATAGCGTCACGGGATTGTTCGGTGACGCCATTCAGGAAGAAATCCGTCCAATCTCGCCACGCGCCATCCTTGCTGACGGCCATGAGCAAGTCATAATACCGATCACGATGGCGATGGAAATAGGCGCTCAAATAAAGCAAGGGGAGTGGTAGCAGCTCCCAATGGCTCAGCAGCAAAGTAATCAACAAACGGCCAATGCGTCCGTTTCCGTCCAGGAAAGGATGAATCGCCTCGAACTGATAGTGGATGAACGCCAGGCGGATGAGCGGTGGATATTCTGGCTCTCGATGAAGGTATGATTCCAGGGACGACAAGGCGTCCAGCAGGTCGTCAAGAGATGGCGGCACGTAATCGGCTTCTTCCAGCGTGCAGCCGGGTCGCCCGATCCAGTTCTGGCTGCGACGAAATTCGCCCGGCGTCAGTTTTTCTCCACGCACGCCGCTCATCAAGCGTTGGTGCAATTCTCGAAACAGGCGCAGGCTCACGGACAGCGTCTGCAATCGCTCCAGTCCGTATTCCAGGGCATGCACATAGTTCAGCACCTCGCGCACATCCGATTCCGGGGGATACGGCTCTATGCCGGGCAAGGCCAACCGCCCCGCCTCGTATGCATAGAGATCAACGACGTCGGCTTGTGTGCCTTCGATGCGGGAGGAGAGCACAGCTTCCCGGCGGATGAAGGGACGAATGAGTAGATGGGGATTGGAAATGGTGCGGCCAAGTCCTGCCAGCTCGCCCAACGCCCGGTCGGCCCGGGAAAGTGTTTGCAGGAGCGGAAGGTCCAGGGATAGTTTGGGGGGCAAGGGGTTGGGTGCGAAGGTCCAATAGGCGTATTCGCCCTGCCCGACCCTCACAAGCCGACCAGAAGAGCTATTACGAAAATATTCTGGGTTCATGGGGTCGGTTCCTTTTCACGTCAGATCTTCAGCGTAGCGCAAGCGCGCACGATGGCCTTTTCCAATTGGTTGCGGAGGTTAGAGGGGAGTGGGGAGTGGGGGCATGGGGAGGTTTTGGGACTATTGCAAAGTCTCCCTCTCCAAACGACTGATGAGCCGGGATGCCGCGTATTCGTAGGTGCCTGGCCAATTGGCTGCCAGCCCGGTGAAACGACGGTGGAGTTCCCCCAAGTGTTGCAGTCGCAGGTGTGGATCTTCCTGAGTAGGAATACCGAGTTCCTGTGAAAACAGATCGGGAAGTGAGCGCCATCGTGGCGATAGCAACCGTAATCGCTCAGCATACTTAGCTTGCTGGATCACGGCAGCCGTGTAGTATAACTTCAGCGTCATCCCTTCCACGCCATCCAGGTGCGACAGGGCTTCGGGCGCCGCATCCGCCAACGCCGGATCGAACAGCAACAGGGCGATCAACGCCGCCCGTAGACGCGCATCCTCCTGTCTGGCCAGGTGGGTGAGGAGTTCTGCCGGGGATAAGCGCGGGGCCGACGGCGCCGGCAGCGCCCCCACCAGGAAATGCAAGCCATGGGCCTGCAATTCAGCAGTCAACTCTGCAGCAGATAACGATGAGTGATTCATTGGTTTCACCTCCGCTACAAAATTACCGGCTTGCCGGCATCAATGTAGCTGAGGATTTCGTTTCGCAATGCATCCAGATAGACGTCCACTTCTTCCACCGTATGCAACGTGGTTCGCGGGGGCCGCACCCGCACAGCCTCCGGCTCCAACAGCTTCGCCGCTCGCTCGCGCGCCTTGCGCATGCGCGTGGGAACCGCCACGGCCTCGGTGTCCCAGGCGCTCAGAGGCTTCTTGTCCAGGGCCGTTAGTAGTTTATCGTCGGTGCCGATGTCGAGTTCGTCGATGGGGCCCACGTGGTTGGCGTCGAAGATATCATGCCATTTCTCATCGTCAAGTTTTCTCCACTCGGCCGTTGTCTCCATGGCGCGTAGCTCCCGGCTGCGTACATCCATCACACGCTGGCGGACGGCCTGCAGCGCCGAGCGTAAGGCGGTCGTCAATGCCTCGATCAACGGCGTCATCGGGTCTGGGTCGGTGAGTAGGGAACGATTCTGCTCGACAGCCTCGACCTGGGGACGAATTTTGTTCGCAGCCGGAAGCGAACTGGCATGGTCCAGCAAGCGCTGGAGTTTTTGCCAGCGAGGCGTCCTCTCTCCCCTTTGCTCCTTGGCTCGCGACCAGGCTTTGTAATCCTTCAGCAATTCGCTTTGTAAATCATATACGGCCAGAAACTGCTCGTTGCCGGTGAGGGACTGTAAGTCGAGGATGGTGGACGTGGCAGGACGTTCCGGCAGGGGCGGCGAGCCTCCGGCATCAGCGGCCAGGTCTTCCAGATGTTGCAGCAAACGGGGGATGGCTTCGGCCTCTTCGCCGCTCTTGACCGATAATCCCATATCCTGCGCTAGATGGCGGACTTTGAGACGCTGGCTGGCCGTCACGACTTTTTCTTCGTTGTAGAAATCGATGACGCCGATCTGCGATTGGATGATCTGTTTGGCGGATAGCGGCCGGCTGTTTTTCTCCGCACGAACGTAGCCCCCGGCCACGAGCGCCAGCAGCGAGCCATCGATGGCATCCTGCGGCCAGCCATAGCCGACGCCCCTGAAGTGGTTGCGGACCTCCTTTCCCTTCTTGCCTGCGCCCAGGAAATCGCGCACCTCGCGACAGGTCGGGTACTGGTCGGCATTGCCCTCGTATCCCAATGCGGATAGCGAATCAGCTCCACCCTGCCCGGCGCGCCTTACCACATTCCCCCAGCCGGATTGATCGACCATGCTAAACCTGGGGAAGAGGCGTTCGACCGCAGCATAGATGGCCTTTTCGACCGTTGCCGCCAGATCCCCTTCCATCATTTCCACACCACCCCCCTGGAAGACCCGGGCATTGGCGACGACACCACCGATCAACGCTTGTACACGATTGCCTTCCATTTTAGCGCGGGTTTCCATGGCCCCGTGCGCTACGACACCCTCTGGTGTATTTTGCTGGGAAGGGCGCGCGGCCAGAGTTTCCTTGGCGGCGGCATGGCTTGCCAGGGCTTTCTTCAGTTCATCGGCAGCTTGGCGGGGGAGCAACACGAATACAATGGGGCTCTGCACCCCGGCCGCCTGCGCCTCCTCCCGCACAGATTTTTCTGACACCGACCATTCATCCTGCACCCAAACCGGAACCGTATCCGTATTCGTGGGGGGCGTATCGTCTCCAAAATGCAAGGCGTACTTGCGAGGCGTCTTTGTCACACCCTGCACGATGCGGATGCCTCTCAGCGTTTGTTGGATGGCCGTACGGAAGGCGGTGGTGCGGTCGCTGGCCAGACGGGCGTCATCGGCCTGGATACGACTGCGCCGGCCGCGATAGTCTTTTTCCCACTCGGCGCTTTCCCGTGTCTGCAGACGATACTCGCCGCCGACCAGCATCAGCGTCCCCTCCTCCACCAAGCCCTCCAACAGCCGGGGGATGCGATGGCGCAGGGAAGCACTGCCGGCAGGGAGATCCTCCACCAGCAGGTCGGCCAGCATCTCTGTTGTAGCCCGCACGCCTGTGGCCGCCACCCCCTCTGTCTCCAATTCCCCGATCAGGTAGATCAGTGCACAAAGGCGAGAGCGCAGCACGCCATCTTCCGTACCCTCTTTTCGCAGCTCTTCGATTACATTGTAGACTTCGCGCAGTAATCCGCCGCTCTGTAAAAGGGCTGATTTCTGCTGATCATAGATGATGTCGCCGCCCACGACCGTGCCCAGTGGTCTCTCAGCGACATCCTTGGTGGCCTCATGCACCACCCGCAGCTGGGTGCGTAATTGGGCGGATGTGCCTGGCCGGTCCGTGGCACGCAGCAGCCGTTCCCAGAAACGGCGGCGGGCGGGCAGCAGGGGATAGTCGGGCACAAGGTCCTTGTTGTCAGCCTGGGTCGGAGCTATCTTCGTGCCCGCCAACTGCCGGTTGATCTCACCGCTGGCGAGGTCCAACACGTTTATTATTTCAGACACCTTGTCCGGAACTTTACGTAGCACCACCTCGCGCACCACCTGTTCCACGTCTTTGTCCTCCAACCTAATGTGTACGGTGAAACGATCCTTCAGTTTGGATAGCTGTGGCGTTGCTTCCAGGGCATCCTGGCCGGCGCCGACGAAGAGGATATTGCTACCGAAAGCGGTCGAACAAGCTTCCACCATCTCTTGCACCTTCAACGCCCGATCGCTTTCATCACCAATAGACTGTTGTAGTTCGTCCAAGACCAGCAGCGTCAGTGGTAGTTTATCGGGTGTAGTCGAATGCAGGCGCAAGACATCACGCATGATGGCAATGAGTTCATCGTTGTTGATATCATCTTTATTCTGGAACTGCACGATCAAGCGGTCAGACATGTCCAGCGGCGTCGCCGCCAGCCCCGGTTCAGCCTCCAAGATGCTCTCTGCCAACTCCGGCGAAACGTAGAGATTGTGCAACTCTGTCGCTAAATCCGCCCCTCTACCCTCAACCCCTGCTCTCACCTGCTCATACAAGCTTCTCTGTTTCAGCCAGATGACCAGCCGAGCCGGTGCGTACTCTACGGGCAGGCTAGCGCTACGAAATAAAATTCTCAACACGGCAAGTTGGATGGATTCATTGCCGGACCCCAACTTGCCTGCGGCCGCCCATAGTCCGCCTTCACGCCTACCGTTCGTCGTCAGCTCCAGCAGGTCGGCCTCGACATCAGTCGGCACTTTGGTCAGCCCCCGAGCCGTGGCTCCATCCGGGAAGGTGATGTCATTCCATAGGTATTGCAGTACCCGCACCAGATGGGATTTACCACTGCCATAGAAACCGCTCACCCACACGGCCGGCTGCTTTGGTTTATGCAGATGTTCGAGATAGGTCGATAAGACCCGCTCCAGCCCCTCTCGGTACTCGCCCCCGCAAACAAAGGAGCGCAACTCGTAACGCAGCACCTCCCACTCTTCTGGGCTTTGGGGGTCGCCGACAACGGTCACGCCGTCATTGGGGATGGTGAATTTCGTGGGGTCTTGGACGAACAGGTCTCGGTTGAGCATGGTGGTTTCCATCTATGGGGTGGCGGTGATGGGTACTGCCAGATAATTCCAGCCATCTCTGGCGTCGAGCAATCGATAGATACCGTTCTCGTAGTGTCCCGGAAAGAAAACAAGTAAACGCCCTTGAACGGCCGATGTTACAGGCTCCAGGACTGCCGAGGCGTAAGTCAGCCCAAAAAGGGAAGCGACGCCGCCGAGAGCCACCACGGTGTTTTGATCCACGTCTGGAGCGGATAATGCTGTTTCGATTTCTTCTGAAACGCGTGCGACGAACTCCTGGAGAGCCAGATCCATCAGTTTAGGTCTCTGGAAATAGCGCTCACGGTATTTATGGATGGCCATCCACTGAGCGAAGGAGTCGGCAATATCCAGGTATGTCCAACTGTGCCCTGCATCTTTTGTCGCTATCCCAAACTCTGGGACTCGCAGGCGCAGACGCCGTTCCTGGCTGGGATCGTAAACGGCAAACCACACCTTTTGGGGACCGGCCAGGTGTTCCTGCCAAGGCAGGCTGACGAAATCCTCGTACGCGGCCAATAGCTGCTCGATCTGACTCATGCCTGGTTCTCCTCTCTGAGAAGATAAGCGAAGCCTACAGCGGTGACCGCCCCCGCCTGCCGGTACTCCAACCAACCCTGTTTCGAGGCCTGAAACGCCCGTTCATGCAAGATATGGGGCGGTGCATCTAACAAGAGCGCCCAAGGCGTCTGGAATAGCGCCTCTCCCCGCGCGCCGCACAGATAGCCCAGCAATAAAGCATACGCCACAGAAGTGGAATAACTTTCCGCCTGAACCCGAACTTTGTTCCTGCGCCCGAGTAGATGGCCTGATTGCGTCCATGAAGACCCCGTATTGCGGCCGATCTTGGTAAGTGTGGCGTTGTTCAGTTGGCCTCGATACTGTGTCTCCGCCTCCTCAGCCAGCATCTGTGATGTTACGATGCTTCCCTGCGGAGCCTCTTGAATCACAGCGGCCGTGGAGCGCAGACTTGGATCTCGAGCAAGTGCGCACAGCAGTGCCAGCATTAGTTGCGCTGTAACTTCTTGGTCCCATAGATCACGCAGGGATCGGAACAGTAACGTGCTGGCATCCAAACCGTAGAGTTCCCGTAGGTAGCGCAGCGATTTCCGCCGGGTGGTTTCGGTATTCTTCAACAGCGCGTTGTCCTCGAGCACTGCTGAGCGATAGTCTCCAATCTCGGACGATGGCGGACAGGACTCCAGCAAAAGCCGCAATTCGGCCAGCATCATGGTGCGGCTGCTATGTGCACCAAGGCCTTCTAGAACAAAGCCATACTGGGAAGCTGAATCAGGAATGCTTAGTAACATGCGGGAGATAGACGTTCGAGGCAACGGTTAAAATGATATTTGCACGTGTTGTATGAAAGTGGTACACCAAATTGTCCATTAATGCCAAACCAGAACACAATAAATGTCACCGCCGGCGAGAGTGTCTGTTGGCTTCATGAGTTCTTTTACGCTCATTTGCGGATCCATTCAGTCGATAGTGGCGGTTCCTCTATCGGAGGTGTCACGCCATTTGGATACCATCCAGCTTGTCGCTGTCGTAGTTCAGTATAGTAAGTTAAAAAATCATGTGTATGGGGGAATATGTCGGTGGTAGGTACTTGCTCTTTGACACCCTTCCGCCACACTTTTTTGTCTACCGTGCCGATGATCAAATATTCATTGCCAATACTGTCGAGGGCATATTGAGTAAAGATTTCAGTCAGC
>JAAENL010000202.1 GCA_024224435.1 Halieaceae bacterium | reverse complement strand
CCTCCTACAGCGCCCAGCAAAGCACCCGCGTCCCCCATCTGTGGCAGCCCCGCGGAAGCCACCGACGCACCCAAAAGCAGGCCGACAATGGGGACCAGGTAGGCAACCAATGAGCCACGCAGTATGACCTCTTCCGGAATACTGAAGCGCACTTCATCGTCGATCCGGTAATCCTGTATCGACTGATCTCCCGGCAGCACTCGAATATACCCCCGCTTGCCATCGGTCATCCTGTTGAGAATTCCGTGCCCACACCCTTTTTGCGCTGAACAGGCACCGCAGGTACTCTTACGCACTGTTTCCACCCAGAGTCCGTCTGCCTCCACCGCAACCACACGTCCATTCTCCGTCAGCATTTCAACGCACCCACCTAACTGAATCAGCTACCATTCGAGCGGTAGCCAATGGCACCTCGCCAATAACCGTCACCAGCACAGGGCTGTTGGAAAGTCGCAAACCACGCGTGTACGTAGTTGTACCCCCCTGCTTCACATGCCCTTCCCCCGGCGGCATGTCTCGATCAAGAATCTCGACAAAGACTGAAAAGGCCGCCAGCCCGTCAGTATAAGTCTTACGGCGGCTTGCACCAACAGACTTCTCCGTCGTAGTGAACCCATCGGGCACCCACATGACTGACCAGGCTCTAGCCATTGCACTTTCATCGTACGATTTTGCCGAGCCTGGGTGCGTGGCTTCGTGGGTTACGTCTGCAACCGCTAAACCCGCTACAGGAGCGCCGTAAGACAACTGGGCAAACTGCATAGTCTCCAGCGGGTGCTGCGCGGGGTTCAGGGTAAGAACTTTCAGTAGAAGACCAGTAGCCTCGTCAAGAGAAAATACGTACCCAAAGCGGTACAAATCCCTGGGCTTGACTCTGATTGTAATCGCTCTGCGGCCTGCAACACGTTCGCCATCGGCAATCTCAAACCGGTATTGCTCTGCAATACCACAGGAATCGCCAACCGTGCGCGTATGTAACAGCTGCAGCCCCGGGTGCGCACAATCCAAGCGATGACGCGCTCGCTGCACCCGGGCGCCTCTGCCGGTCAACTCGGTCAACACCTCTCGCCTGATTCCACCCTCCACCGAGTGAGAAACCTGCATCACCTTCATATCCTGACCGCGCTGCAAGGTCACCACACCTTGATAGTCCACTTCCCGAGCGGAGTGCGCCATCTTGTCTAGCCAATCCAGGGCTTCTGCATCGCCCTCAGGGCAAGCCGCAGCAAATACCTTACCCGCATCCGATACCCATACCACCGATACCGCAAGCAGCGCGAGCAAGTACTGCATACCGTGGAGTTTTCGCAGATTCAATCGACGGCCCTATTCAGTGATGCGCGGCACGCGAGCAAAATGTAGCAAGCCCTGCGGCGAATTGAGTGCTGACTGCTCCGCATGCGACTGCATGTACATGTTGTGCCTGCGCCGCGCCAGATCGTCGTAAGCGGTGCGTGTCAGGCTGTTCAATACAGGCACGGGCCTTGTTCCGTAACTTGCCATCACGGGGACCGCTCCTGCAGATTCCAGCACCCCGACAGGGGTCGCCACAGACACAAAGGCAGGGTCGCCAGCATCAAGTTCTCCCGAGCGCAATTGCACCAGTTGCTGCCCACCAATGACAACCGTAGCTGCCACAGACGCGGCTACCGCCAGGCTGGCAAGCGGACGATAAAAGCGCTCTCTCACTGACTTTTTAGCGCCGGCCCCATCGCGAAGCGCCTCGCGCACGTGCATTGAGACATCAAGCTCCCGATGAGCGAGTTTGTGGCCCTGCAACACATGCTTTACCGCCGCATATCGAGCCCAGGTATCGCGCAATTCGGCGCCTGACCCAGAGTCTATTTCGGATTCCGCGAGCAATCGCCTTACTTCCAACTCACTGGCTTCATCATCCAGCAACGCCGACAGAGCCTCTCTGGATTTCTCATTCATAATATATCCCCGGCGCTTGCACTGCGCACTTAACCTGCATTATCCGCATCGATGTTACCGGCCTCTCCTGTTCATTGTTTACCAACACCGCCCTAGCCTTCTCCACTTATCTGCTGCGTGACGCAGCTATCAATAGACTCGCGTGCTCGAAATATACGTGACCGGACAGTACCCACAGGGCACTCCATCACCTCCGCGATTTCCTCGTAGCTAAGTCCGTCAAATTCTCTCAAAGTGACAGCCGTGCGTAAATCCTCAGGAAGATCTGCTATGGCTGTCTCCACAACCTGTTTCAACTCCGCGCCAAACAGTGCACTTTCCGGAGTTTCGATTTCCCGTAAACTGCTGCCGCTCTCATAGTATTCCGCATCTTCTACCTCAACATCCTTTCCCGGCGGGCGCCTGGATCGGGACACAAGGTAATTTTTAGACGTATTGATCGCAATGCGATACAGCCAGGTGTAAAAAGCGCTATCACCTCTGAAATTGGGTAATGCCCTGTAGGCTTTGATAAACGCCTCCTGAGCAACATCCTGTACCTCGTCTGCATCGCGCACATAGCGACCAATCAAGCTAAAAATCTTGTGTTGGTATTTTAGTACCAACAGATCGAACGCTCGCGTATCACCTTTTTGTACTCTCTCCACCAACTGTTGATCAGTCGCCGCCGCTGTCATGACGTTATCCTGCCCATGACACCTGCCGCCGGTGTCTGGCGCAGACAAGCCGGCCTCGCTACCCATAGACAACAAATTTCTTTTTTAGTTCGTGTACTCCGGCTACAACCTGCTCTGTGAGCGTTTGCGATAGCAAAAGTTCGCCTTCGGTTTTTTTTCGTATTTCCCACGCGGTCGTATATACTCGGCTTTAAAATTTTATGTCGATGCTAAGTCTTTGAGTCTTATAATATATTTAGTGCCGCCGGGCGGCAAGGCCAAGGTGTCATGACAGCCGTTTACGAGCACGATGTGCTGCTGATTGGCAGTGGCGCTGCGGGGCTGAGTCTAGCGCTGCATCTCAGCGCCGACTATCGTGTCGCCCTTCTATCAAAGGCCGACCTCAATCAGGGCTCGACCTACTGGGCTCAGGGGGGTATGGCGGCAGTCTTGCACAACCGCGATACAGTGGACTCCCATGTTGCCGATACGCTTGCTGCTGGCGCGGGTCTCTGCCACAGAGATGCTGTAGAGTTTACCGTGAAAAACAGCCGTCACTGCGTCGAATGGCTGGTCGCTCAAGGCGTGGATTTCGACCTGCGTCAAAGCCCTGATCAGCGTGGGCAGGAATTTCACCTCACCAAGGAGGGTGGCCATAGCCACAGGCGCATCATTCACGCCGCTGACCGGACCGGTCGCGCTATTTCCGAGGTTCTTTCAGAGCGCGCGAAAGCGTCGGATAACATCAATATTTACACGCATCGCACCGCAGTCGACCTCGTGGTCAGCGATGGACGCTGCCAAGGCGCCTACGTCCTTGACCAAGCCAGCGGTCATGTAGAGCTATTCCAGGCCAAATCGGTGGTTATCTCCACTGGCGGAGCGAGCAAGGCTTATCTTTACACCAGCAACCCCGACGGCGCCAGCGGCGATGGTATTGCGATGGCGTGGCGCGCAGGCTGCAGGGTGGCTAATCTGGAATTCAACCAATTCCACCCAACCTGCCTGTATCACCCGGAGGCGAAGTCATTCCTGGTGACCGAGGCGATCCGCGGCGAGGGCGGTAGACTATTGCTACCTGATGGCCACCGGTTTATGCCAGATTTCGATTCGCGCGGCGAGCTTGCACCGCGGGACGTGGTGGCCAGAGCCATCGATCATGAAATGAAGCGTCTTGGCGCTGACTGTCTGTTTCTCGACATCTCGCACCAATCAAAAGACTTTCTGCGCAGCCATTTCCCAACCATCATGGAGCGCTGCGCCGAACTCGGCATCGATATCAGCCAGGAACCCATTCCGGTAGTACCGGCCGCCCACTATACCTGCGGCGGCATATTGGTCGATCAGCATAGTCGCACCGACCTCAGTGGCCTGTACGCCGTCGGTGAATCATCCTGCACCGGACTGCACGGGGCGAATCGCATGGCCAGCAACTCACTGCTGGAGTGTCTTGTCTACGCGGAGTCCGCCGCTAATCACATTATCGAAAATATGCACCGCATCGCAGCACCCAGCGTTGCTCCTGCGTGGGACGAAAGTCAGGTCACCGACTCGGATGAGGATGTCGTTATCTCCCACAACTGGGACGAGCTGCGCCGTTTCATGTGGGATTACGTCGGCATCGTCAGAACCGACAAGCGATTGCAACGAGCGTTGCACAGAGTCGACCTGCTGCAAACTGAAATCGCAGATTACTACGGTAACTACAAGGTGAGTAATGATCTACTGGAATTGAGAAACCTGGCGATGGTCGCGGAACTCATGATCCGCTGTGCCATTTCTCGCAAGGAGAGCCGAGGTCTACACTACACACTGGACTATCCGGAAACCCTGCCCGTGGCGAGAGACACTATTTTGCAACCCAGCGTGTCAATGCCCTGAACCCATCCCGCGATCGCATTTCCTCGCTAGCTCCGCGCGCACCCGCAAACGCCGCCACTGCGCTGACGGCACGCTATCCCGGAAGACCCAAAGACGCGTTGCGCGACCCCCGGAAAGCTCTACGACGGCCAAGAAGATCAACCAAGGCGTCGCTACAGGCCCTGCCAAAAGCTTTACAGGCAACGCCGCGGCGCCTCGCAACAGCATCCAGTTACCCCCTTGCCATACGAGACCCAAACCCCGGGTACGGTCAACGAGCAAACGAGTCAACAGCACAACAGCGAGCAGTGACAGCAACACACTTTCACAGGTATACCCACGTAGAAAAAGGAGACCAATTGCGCACATTTCGGCAACAATCAAAGCCCCCGCCAGTGCGTGCCGCAGACGAGAGTTACCGATCTGCAGGCGCAGTTCGGGCGAACTTGAGTATTTGCTCGATGATAGCGGCAAACTCTTTATCCTCAGGCTCTTCTCGTTGCAGCAGCCAGGAAAACAACTCCTGATCCTCGCACAACATCAAGCGCTGAAAAGTCGCGCGATCCAAGTCACTGAGATCGGAGTAACGCGTGTTCACGAAAGGCTCGAGAACAAGGTCAAGTTCGAGCATGCCGCGCCTGGCGGCCCACTGCATTCGGCGTACTTCTTCGTGATCGATCATAGTACTGATTCCGCGGCGGAGACATATCATATGCGCTCAGTATAACGCCGAGTGCCCTCAAGAGTACTGACATACGCCAACACAGTCCGTATTATTCCCTCCAGAACGATGAGGATACCAAAAGTGAGTTGCCAGTTTGCCCCATTAAATAGCGAGGCCCTGTTGCATATCAGCGGGCCCGACACCTTGACTTTTCTTCAGGGACAAACCAGTTGTGATACCCGCGAATTGAGCCCGGAGCGCGCGTTGCCCGGTATTTACTGCACGCCCAAGGGCCGGGTTGTCTGCGATTTTCTAGCCTGCGAGCTGGGAGATGATCATTTTGCCCTTCGCCTGCGTCGCACAATCCGCCCGTCCAGTGCCGCTGCTTTTGGCAAATATATTATTTTTTCCAAGGCCACACTGGAGGATAAGCGGGATGACTGGACCGTTATCGGCATTTGGGGAGACGCTGCCCGCAGCGTTCTTTCCGACCTGTTCGGGGCGGTGCCCGAGCAACGCTACAGCACCACTGGCGGCGAGGGTTTCCTGCTGGTACAGGTAGACGATGCGGGAAAGTCCTACGAGTGCTACCTGCGGGAAGACAAGGCGGCATCTATCACCTCTCTGCTACGAAATGACGCTCAAGAGAGCGACGAGGCGCACTGGCAGTGCGACCAGATACGCGAAGGGGTCGTGCGCATCACGGAGTCACTGGTCGAGGATTTTGTGCCCCAGACACTGAATTACGACCTGACCGGTCATATCAGCTTTAAAAAAGGCTGCTACACCGGGCAGGAGGTCGTGGCGCGCCTCCATTACCGCGGCACACCGAAGCGACGCACCTTTTTGGGTACAGTGCCCACGTCAACATTATGCAAACCCGGTAGCCTTGTTTACATCGGCAACTCGGACAAAGCAGTCGGGAGTATCGTGAACTGTGCCAAGAGCATAAATACATATTACTTGCTGCTGGAAGCGGTTACAGCAGAGGTACCCCAGGGCCTGCACATCGACAGCAAACAAGGCACTGACGTGCAGCTGGAAAAACTGCCCTATGTGACCAGCAGTGAACAGGATAGCGCGCAATAAACTCGCTGCAGTGGTAAATCGGACATAGCGCTGTGATTGCCGCCACCCACAATCACGCGTCCGGTATGCGCCAATCCACTGGCACTGAGCCCTGGTTGGCGAGGTACTCATTCGCTGCGATAAAATGTCCGCAGCCAAAAAAGCCTCGGTGTGCACTCAGCGGTGAGGGATGGGGCGCCTTGAGCACACAGTGACGAGCCGCGTCGATTTTCTGGCCCTTACGCTGGGCGTATCCGCCCCACAGCAAAAATACAACACCAACGCGCTGCGCGTTAACCACTTCGATGACGCGGTCAGTGAACAACTCCCAGCCCTTGCCCTGGTGGGACGCGGCACGGCCACTTTCCACTGATAACACGCTGTTTAACAACAGAACACCCTGCTCCGCCCACGACCCTAGATAGCCGTGCGCCGGGATGGGGAATCCCAACTCGGCGTTCATCTCTTTGTAAATATTCTGCAGTGACGGCGGAACAGCCACACCGGCCTTGACCGAAAAACAAAGACCGTGGGCCTGTCCCTCGCCGTGATAGGGGTCCTGCCCAAGAATTACAACCTTAACCTGCGGCAGGGGTGTCTGTCTGAAAGCCTCAAAAAACTCATTACCTTTTGGGAAAATGCGCTTACCCGCAGCTTTTTCCTGTTCGAGAAACGTGCGTAATTGCTGCATATAGGGTTGCTCAAACTCGCCCGCCAGCGGCTCAAGCCAACTTGACTCAAGGTCAATATTTCTTGCGCGGGAGCCAGCCACAATCGTCACCGGCCTAGTTACAGGCAGCCATCAGGACGACATGCTCATACAGGCCTGCTTCCGGGCTTCGCTGCCGCGCGTGACGGGGGGTGATATCTGCAAGAGCTATTACATGCTGGACTGAGGGCAATCGCTTGTTGCGCTGCTCGCGGGCAGCGGGAGCGGAAGAAATCGGCTTGAGTGGTGCGGCGGAAAAGGCGGATGCCCTGCGCTCAGCGGGCGCTTTTTCGTAAAGAGTCGTGCGCATGAAAGGCGTCCGCCCGGCCGCAAGAATCTGCCTCTCCAGATCAGAAGGCTCCCATTCCTGCCCATGGCCGGACCCGGCAGCACGGGTGATGCTTTCGTTCATCAATGATCCACCGAGATCATTGGCGCCGGCATTCAAACAAGCCACTACGCCCTCGCGGCCCATCTTGACCCAAGAGGCCTGAATATTATCAATCAACCCATGAAACACCAGTCTGGCCACGGCGTGCATCAGCACCGCCTCGCGAAAGCTGGGGCCTCGACGCGACAAGCCCCTGAGATACAGGGGAGCTTCCATGTGGACATAGGGTAAAGGTACGAACTCGGTGAAGCCGCCGGTGCGCTGCTGCAAGCGACGAATTTCCAACAGGTGCCTGGCCCAATGATGCGGTTGGTCGATATGACCATACATAATGGTCGCGGTCGTCCTGAATCCCTCATGATGAGCAGCCTCCATAACCTGGAGCCATTCCGCCGTATTCAGCTTGTCGGGGCAGAGCAGCGCGCGCACGTCGTCATGCAATACTTCTGCTGCGGTTCCCGGCAGCGTATTCAAACCCGCCTCTCGCAGGCGCTTGAGAAAGGCTGGCACACCAATACCCAATGTTGCCGCACCTTGCTGCACCTCCAACGGAGAGAAACCGTGAATGTGCATGCCCGGCGCCGCCCGCTGCACTGTTTCCAGGATGTCGAGATAAGTCTGTCCGGTGTAATCCGGGTGAATACCGCCCTGCAGGCAAACCTCGGTGGCGCCGCGCTCCCAGGCCTCAGTGACACGCAGCGCCAGTTCTGAAGCGGAAATATCATAAGGCCTGCCGCGCAGATCTTCACTTAACTTGCCCTTCGAGAAGGCACAGAACTGGCACTTGAAGTAACACACATTGGTGTAATTGATATTGCGATTAACCACATAGCTCACGGTGTCACCGTGCACGGCCCGACGCAGCTGATCCGCCCTCGCGACAACGTAGGAAAAATCGGCACCCCGAGCCTCGAAGAGACGCGTCACATCGACCTCCTGCAGACTATCGCTGCGCTCGCATCGCAACACAATGTCGCGTATGGACGAAGAGACTCTTTCTGCAGGAGCGTGATTAGATAACAGGCGAGCTTCTGTATCGGGCACCGCATGTTCTTCGCCAGGCACCCAGCCGTCTCGCCGCGCAAATCCAGAGGCGTCGGACAGATGCATGACACTCTCACGTACATTCGCATCCAACCACCGTTGTGGCGCCGTTACATAACGCGGATATACAGTAAGACGTTGCTCGAGGAATTTCCCCGCCGCCGCGGTCTCGCGGGCCAGGCGGTCCAGATGCGGCCAGGGCGCCTCAGGATTAACATGATCCGGAGTCAATGGCGACACGCCACCCCAATCGTTAATACCCGCGGCCACAAGCTGCGGCAGTACACCAGGGCTCAGATTAGGCGGGGCCTGAATATTCATCGCCTCGCCGAACACCAATCGCGCTACGGCGATTGTCCACAACAAATCCTCGAGGTCCGGCTCAGGTGCACTGGACATCAGCGTCGCCGGCTTGGCCCTGAAATTCTGGATAATAACTTCCTGCAAGTGACCATATCGCCGATGAATTTGTCGTAAAGTCAGTAATGACTCGATACGCTCAAGACGCGTTTCTCCGATACCGATCAGAATACCCGATGTAAAAGGAACGCTCGCCTGCCCCGCCAGCTCCAGCGTCTCCAGCCGACGTTCGGGCTGTTTATCAGGCGACCCATAGTGGGGCATCCCCTTCTCACATAGGCGGGGCGACGCGGATTCAAGCATAATTCCCATTGACGCACTGACCGGGCGCAGCATCGCTATTTCCTGCTCATCCATGCAGCCGGCATTGATATGTGGCAGCAGGCCGGTCTCTGACAGCACCTGCGCAGCGACCTCCCGCACGTATTCAAGCGTGGTCTCAAACCCCATGGCCCGCAGGGCTTTGCGCGCGGCACTGTAACGCAATTCGGGCCGCTCACCGAGCGTAAAGAGGGCTTCCTGGCAACCCATCGCCTCACCCTGACGACAAAGCTCTATAACGTCCTCGACGGGCATATAGGCCTGTTCGATTTTTCGCGGCGTCTGCGCGAACGTGCAGTAGTGGCACACATCACGGCAAAGTTGCGTAAGGGGAATAAATACTTTGCGCGAGTACGTCACAACACTGCCATGGGCTCGGTCGCGCAGACCGCCAGCGAGCGCAACGAGTTCCGCAGTATCCTGCCAATCTGCCAGCGACAAGAGATGCTCTTCACGGAGTTCGACGCCTTGCAGCACATCACGTCGCAGGTTTTTCCAATCCGGCTTCAAGGCGCAGCCTCCCGCTTTGCACCCTGCGAACTGCTCGCTGCAGGGGTTAGACTGTCTAGAGCAATATCGACCCGGGCGCGCCACTGCGCGGCGCACAATAGTGTGGCTGTATGGCTGGTGCTTGCAGGCGACATAACGCTCACTAGGTAATTCAAATCCTGCGGTTCATCGATGTCACATTCTATACCGACCCGGTGAACCTGGGACACGGCGATTCCTGCCTCCGAGGCACCAGCCCGGTGTCGGGAACAACTGTTTGTACCGAAACGGAACTCTGGCAGAGCCTGCCCGGCAAATGCGAGCAGGTTAGTGCCGCTTCCACGCCGGTCGGGACCGATAACGAGGCCGCCATGTTGCGACTGCTGGAGAACAACTGCGTCGATATCCGCAGCACTCAACAGTGGCAGATCGGCGTGTAACACCAGCAGCGTGTCGTCGGCTTCAGTGCGCATGCGGGTCGCAGCAGCGTCGATCACAGGGTTAAGGCCACGACACCCCAAAGATGCTTCCGACCAGCATTCTGCACCATAAACAGCGCAAAGTGCTCCCGCACCCGGGTCATCGGACACCATCACTATCCGCGAAACCGTGTCGCTTTTGCGCAGAGAGGAGAGAACATCCTCCGCCATCGCCTGCGCCAAGGCACGGCGCTCGGCGGGACGCAACAGACCGGCAAGTCTTGACTTGGCCTCAACCAGATCCTTCAGCGGCATTAACGCCTGTGCCATAACCGTCTACCCCTCCACCAGATCGAGGACTATTTGGGCCAGTGACTGCTTATCATCCCGGGTTTTCATCACTGTTGACGCGACAACCACATTCACTCCCGGCTCGTCTATTAAGGGCGCCAGTGTAGCGTCACTTTCGTCGATTACGAAATTATTCACCAGCCCGGGATAATGCCGACAATAATGCGCAAGGACCCCAAGGGCGGTGACCGGTACGCCCAACTCCGCCATCATCTTGGCGGCGGGCCCTTTGATGGCGATACCTGCCACAATCGGCGACACCAGGGTCACGGGCGCCGGATCGTCCGCCAGGGCCTGCCACAAACCGGGCAACTGGAGAATGGGGTCGATACTGACAAACGGATTTGAGGGACACACAACAATCTGAGAAAACGCCCTGTTGCGAAGCAGCGTCATCACCTCTTGATTAGGACTTGCGTCGCCGATGCCTTCAAAACTGAAACCCGTCACCTCCGGCTGACACCGTTGCTCCACGAAATAGCGCTGGAACGGCAAACATTCACTGCCACAGTGGACAGTCGTTCGCACAGGGTCTGCGGACATAGGATGCACTCTGCTGGCCACCCCCAGCTGCGTCGCCAGTTCTGTGGTGACAGTCGTCAAGGCATGCCCACCAGCGAGCCGATGCGTCCGCCACAGGTGCGTGGCAAGATCCTTGTCACCCAGCTGGAACCAGGTCTCGCCGCCCAGTTGAGCGAGCGCTTCCAGCATATGCCAACTCTCACCCTCCAGACCCCAGCCCTGTGATGGGTTTGCCTTACCCGCCAAGGTATACAACAGCGTGTCTATGTCAGGGCATATGTGCAAACCAAGGTGCTCGAAGTCATCTCCGGTATTGACCAGCACATGCAATCCACCAGCGGGCAGCAAATCCTCTAACCCCAGCGCCAGCTTTGCTCCACCTACACCACCCGACAGTGCAAGCACCGATCTGTTCACAGTATGGGAGGTCATCAGCGAAACAGATCTTGCGACGGGTCGCGCAGCAGGCTCGCGGAGCCTTCATCGGAGACCGCAAGTCCCGCGCCCCTCGCCAGAACCACCGGACAAGCCTCCGCCGCCTGCCCCATGACCAACGAGGCCGCTGCCGCTAACTCGTCGGCCACGGCTGGCTCTGTGACCTCTAATACATTGCCAAACATATCCGTCTCGCCAACCTGATTATTGAGAGGCTGCAGACCTGCAGTGCCGATGGCAAGCCCCAGCGTGCCGTTGCGCCAGGCCCGGCCCATGCTGTCGTTTATGATCACCTGTGGCGCGAGGCCAGTGCGGACCGCGAGGCCGTCTCGCAATGCTCTGGCTGAGGCGTCGGGATCAACAGGAAGCAACAATAGCCTTGGGTCTCCGCTTATCTGTTCGATATTGGATTTGTCAATTCCCGCGTTGGCATGCACATAGCCATTGCGATGCTCGACAATGATCACCCCGGAGCGAACCCGCAACACCTCACGGCTCTCGTCTAGGATAACCTGAACCTGCCGCGCATCCTTGTCCGCCCGCTTGGCAAGCGCTTGCGCTTCCGGTGTCACCGAAACGTCGGCGAGACGCACGTAGCGGTTCTCCGCCTTGGAGACAATCTTCTGCGCAAGGACCAAAACGTCGCCCGCCTCGAGCGACAACTCATTGCTCTCCAGCGCACAAGCGATTTGCTCTGCGAGGTTATCGCCGGGCGCAACCCGCGGAAAACCAAGCAGGGGAATAAGTTCCAATCGGCCAGTCACAGGAACCTCTTTAAGCGCCCACTGGCACGATATCGACAATAAACTTACGCATGGTATGCCGTCACGGTTTACCCCGTTGCAGGCTAGTCTTCTATCCCGGTGATCTTGATGCCGGCATGGCAGCCATAACGCTTATTAATTGTGATCAGGACAGATGTCAGCGCTTCGGCAGCTGCGGCATTGTTGATCATTCCCGCGTGAAAGCCCCGCATGCCAGCGGCTTCCACCAACGTGATTACTGCCTCTCTCGCATCTTTCTTGTTGCCGCTAACCAGCACATCACAATTGAGACCACTGCCCTCCTGCAAATGTGCCGCTGCCACATTCTGGAAAGCGGACACCACACTCACCTCGTCACCCAGCAAAGCCTGAGCGATCTGACCCGCGCTGCCCCCTTCCGGTAGCTGCACACGCGCCACTTTGGGTGGCACCAGAGGCACGGTCACATCGACAAGAATCTTGCCCTGCAATGCTGCCTGCACCAGCTCCAGCGTGCTGGATTGATGACTGAAGGGCACTGTCAGCGTAACGATATCCGCAGCTTGCGCCGCCGCGAGATTTTCCGCTGAGCGCACGCTGAGCTCAGTGACACCGCGCTCCGCCATGACTTCACGCAAATCGGCAACAGCCGCATCGGCCTTCTCCTGATTACGCGACCCGATGATGACCTCATAGCCCGCTTGAGCCCAACGTCGGGCCAGTCCTGTTCCTAAATCCCCTGTGCCGCCCAGGATGGCGAGCACGGGTAAACTGTTTGTTGCCATAGTGTTTACTTCCCGATGAGGACCGGTGGACTGCTGGTACAGTAATTGCGACCGGTAGTGAAATGTCCCGCTTACTTACAACGGAGCGTAAGCCTGAAATGTCCAGGTCGAGGAAATTCCGATAGGATACGCTCAGCTCGAGCATAGTATGTAAATCATGGCGTGATCTCAAGCGCGACAAGCAATTGCGAACAGCCCTTGGTAGCCGTCTTCAGGAGTCAGATTATGGATAATTCGCTGGATTTCAGCGGCAAGACCGTCATCGTAACCGGCGGCGGGAAAGGGGTCGGCAAGGGAATAACGGAGATCTTCCTCAGCGCGGGAGCCGATGTAGTCATCTGTGGCCGCTCCGAACCGGAAAAACTACCCTCCAGCGGGGGTCGTAGCGCTGTTTTCACAACATGCGATGTCCGCGATTTTGATCAGGTAGAGGCTTGTGTTGATCTGGCAATGAAACGTTTCGGACGACTCGATGTGTTGGTCAACAACGCGGGGGGAGCCCCCTACGCCGAGGCTGCCACCGCCTCACCGCGCTTTTCCGAGTCCATCATCCGACTCAATTTAATTGCCCCGTTAAATTTCAGCCAGGCCGCCAACCGGGTGATGCAGGAGCAGGAGTCCGGAGGAAGCATTATTAACATTTCCAGCGTCAGCACTATTCGTCCGTCCCCGGGCACCGCCGCCTACGGAGCGGCCAAAGCAGGCCTGGTAAATCTCGGCAGCTCTCTCGCTGTCGAGTGGGCGCCCAGAGTGAGAGTCAATGCGCTTGTTGTTGGCTTGGTAGAAACCGAGCAATCTCACCTGCATTACGGTGATGCCGCCGGGCTGGAGGCCGTAGCCGCCACTGTGCCACTGGGGCGGATGGCGGTCCCCTCCGATATTGGAAATGCCTGTCTGTTCCTCGCATCTCCCCTCTCCTCGTACGTTAGCGGCACCAGTTTCGCAGTCCACGGAGGGGGTGAGAAACCCGCCTTTGTGGGCGCTTCTAACGCAGAAACCTCCGGGTGAAAAACGCTATTGTCGCAACCCACGTGCTTCGCGATATACTTATAATAGATCATCAAGCCCGGTCCTTGACCTTGGCTGACTCCCAAGCGACAGTGAATCGGCCGTGTCAGACGGCGCTGGCGAGGCGACTCGCAAGGGCCTGACAACACCTACGACCGAACGCCACGATCGTACATATCGAAAAGTCGCACCGCGAGAGGTTTAATGCCCCATACTTCGGCAAAAGATGGCCAGTTGCTCGCCGACCTTGTCCTGGACAATACCCTGCAGCTAAGCGGCAGAGTGTCAACTTTGTTTGATGGGCGATTGCGCCTGGATAATGTCGATGTACTCGCCATCTCTGACGTGGAGCCAGCGACGCCAATCCAGCCGGACTCCTATGGCACCCTGACCATTGCAGAGGCCAACGTTGCGGGCACGGGCCTGGACCCGGTGCGGGTCAATATCTCTGGCACGATTGAGATGGGCCTCACGCTCGAATTTACCCATGCTCAGCGCACACTCGCATCTCGCTACAGAGACGCTATCGCCGGCGTCAGCGTCGCTCGGGCCCACGCCATCAATGAGACCGCAACCGGCACCGACGCGCTGAATATGGCCAGTACCTCGACGCAAATATCGGATACGGAAAGCACGGGAGCTCGCTTCGTCGAACACGCGGCAGGAAACACCACTTCACCCGTTCCAGGCGAACACCAGACAGCGTTACTGCAGTCTGTGACGCTTCAGAGTCAGACAGAGTTATCACGGGCACTGAATCTATTCTTCGCAGACCTCGCTGATCACTGCAAGGCCCGCGCACTGAAACACCGCGCTGATCTCGTCATCAAGAACACCTCATCAATCATCTGTCAAAAACAAGGTCATCTCACAGACGACGTAATGCACACAGTGAAGCAGTTTTTCTCTGAACTTACTCCGGATGCGGACAGCGATCATCTCTGGCAGTACAGCATTGGCACGAATGAAGAACTGGATATCATCGATCAGCAGGAATTCGAGGATTTTCTCGCGATTGAGCGTATTGTCGCAATCGGAGAGGATTTGCATAACGTTCCACTGGAGGCACTGACCGTAAGATTTGCAACATTACTAGCCGCATCGCCGGACGATGTAAGGCTGCCCATTCATGTCCGCCAAATTTGCCGCGCCTTCCAGCGAACACTCGCAAAAGCGGAAGTACCTCGCCAAAACATGCCTGACATATTTGACTATTTTGGCCGGCAGTTCATCTCGCAACTGGGCGGTTATTATCGCCCACTTAACGAATTGCTTGCACAACGTGGCGTAAATCCAACTGTCGAAACCGATATCACAACCAAGGGCTCCATGCTCAAGCGCAAACGCAGCTCGCTACGCAAGCACACAGCGATCCGCGATCAAAATTCAGTTGCTGAAACCACAGGGGAAAAACTGATTACCAGTAGCGAAAACGGTTCGGCACGTGATGAACAGCATCGTCAACTGGGCGAGCAACTCACCCACGCGGTCGGCGACATCAACCCCGGCGAACTTTTCAGCTCCGTGATCGGCGCGCTCAATTTCAAACGCGAGGCAGAAGGTCTCCTTGATAGGCACTCTCTCTCCAGTGGCGTGGCTCTGAGCGGAACTTGGGACGGCGCAACGGTTCCCAGTGCGCAGGTTGATCAGTCGAAACTGACCGATGCCCAATCGATCGCCCGAGTGCTCACTGATTTGCAGCACAATTCAGACGCTCGTGGAGATGTGCAGCAGAGTAAATCGCTACGCGCCTATCTCGCGGAGCATAGGGGGGAGATCGGCGAACTACGCAACAGTAGCGGCCTCACAGCAGAGAGCCTGAACCAGCTGGACTTGGTGGACAACCTTTTTTGTACGATTAAAACTAAAGCAGATGTCAGCCCTGATCTGAAGCAATCTCTGGGGAATCTGCAGATCCCGTTGACTAAACTTGCGCTACTCGATGAAAAGTTTTTTCTGGACTGCAGCCATGCAGCACGCGCCGTAATTGACAAGCTCTCAGTTCTCGCAGCATCAGGAAATTTTCCCAACAAAGCACTCGAAGACAGAATCAACCATATCGTTGACACTATCGTCGCTGACTATGAAAGCGACAACGCTGTTTTTCAATTTTCCCTGGAACAAATTGACTTACTGATCAAGCAGCAGGAACGCACCATGACCCGAAATATCGACCGGGTCATCCGTGTGCAGGAAGGGCAACAGAGGCTTGAGGAAGCCAGGCGCGCCGTCCAACTCGCTCTGAGTGAGCGCATCAAATCTCCTCGCGCTCCTAGAGTGCTTTGCGATCTTATCGAGAACGGCTGGCGTGACCTGATGGTACTGACACATGTGCGGGAAGGCGATAAGAGCGAAAGTTGGTACGAACAGATTAAGGCGCTGGATCTTTTGTGCTTTTGGCTCAACCAGCGCTTGCAAGGTGCTAAGGCGAAGGAACTTATTGCGCAACGCTTGGAAGAGGCAAGACCAATTCTCAAACTACTTGGACAACAGATATCTACAGCCCTGCCTGTCAGCATGATTCATGAGGAACTGCTGGATGAAATACGGGATATTCTCGCAGGCAATCTTGATGTTGGCCTG
>JAAENL010000201.1 GCA_024224435.1 Halieaceae bacterium | reverse complement strand
GGTAGGACTACACTTAAACTGGGTCAGCGAAAATAACTCTGTTTGAAAGCAATCAGCTCATAGAAACCCTTTAGTTGAGGCCCATAATTAGCCTGAAACCCAGGTGTTTTCTGAGCGACATGCTGAAAATCGTCGTAAAAAATGAACTCCCAGTTCAAGTGCGGTGCTACCAGCCGTGATGGCCCCAAAATTTTCGCCCCTTTACCAGGTGGCCCAGCAGTCGCAAATGGAGCGACTCAGGTTGTCGCCTGTCATGGTGCTGTGTATCTTCTGGAAGAGGTAACCTTGAGCATCGGATTACGAGTTATCGGAGAATGGTTCGCGTCGAGTGGTGCGGCCCATTTTACGCCTGATGTTTTGACGCAGTCGATTGCCGCATTTCGATCCCCTGCGTACATTGTACGTAACGGAACGACTGGCGTTGTCGGCGTCGGCATGGGTGGCGAGTTTCGCATGTTGTCAGGCGCTAGCGGCGACACTGCGCAAACGTTCAACTTCCCGTGTCTGGCTGTGCTACCCGCGCTCTATCCCGAGTGGCTTGGCGACCGCGCCTTTCTTGAAGCGCACGGCTTACGTTTTCCCTACGTCGCCGGTGCGATGGCGCGTGGTATTACATCGGAGGCGCTCGTCATCGAAATGGCCGGCGCTGGCATGCTGGGTTTTTTCGGCGCCGGTGGACTCAGCCCCGCACGTGTCGAACAAGCGCTGGCCACATTGCAGGAGACGCTCGCTGCGACGCGGCCGTGGGGCTGCAATCTCATCCATTCACCTCAGGACCCGCAGTTGGAGAGCCGCGTTGTCTCACTTCTCCTGAACTACGACGTGCGCCGTCTCGAGGCTTCGGCCTTCATGGCCCTGACGCCAGCCGTCGTGCGCTACGCCTTCCGCGGCGTCACCCGTGACGCCACAGGACAGATTCAGCGCCCAAACCACGTATTCGCTAAGATTTCGAGACCTGAGGTCGCCCAGCACTTCATGTCGCCGCCACCGCAGGCCATCCTCGATGCCCTGGTTCAGGCCGGCGACCTGACAGAAGAGGAAGTTGCGTTGGCCCAACGCCTGCCTGTGGCCGAGGATATCACCGTTGAATCCGATTCTGGCGGGCACACCGACAACCGTCCTCTCGGTTCGTTGTTTCCGACCTTATCCCAATTGCGCGACGACCTGGTGGCGCGTTACGACTATGCGCGCCCGATCCGCCTCGGCGCCGCCGGCGGTCTCGGCACGCCACAATCGGTGGCGGCCGCCTTTGCGTTGGGCGCTGCCTATGTGCTCACCGGCTCGGTCAACCAGAGTTGTCGTGAGGCCGGCGTCTCCGACGATGCCAAGGCATTGTTGGCTCAAGCCGAACTGGCTGACATGACTATGGCGCCCTCGGCCGACATGTTCGAACTGGGTGTCAAGGTGCAGGTTCTCAAGCGCGGCACCATGTTTGCCTCACGCGCATCTACCCTCTACAACCTCTACACCCGCTTCCCCTCGCTCGACGCCATTCCTGCCGACGATCTGGCACGCATCGAGAAACAGCTTTTCCGCCAGTCTGTCGGCGAGGTGTGGGACGACACCCGCGAGTTCTTCGCAGTGCACGGCCCGCACGAAATCGACCGAGCCGAACGCGACCCCAAGCATAAGATGGCGCTTGTCTTTCGTTCCTATCTGGGACGCTCCAGCCGCTGGCCCATCGATGGCGACAGCGATCGGCGCCTCGACTACCAGATATGGTGCGGGCCGGCCATGGGCGCATTCAATGCCTGGGTCAAGGGTTCCTTCCTGGAAAATCCAAAAAACCGCACAGTCGTCCAGGTGGCGCTCAATTTGCTCGAGGGAGCCGCCTGTGTTACCCGTGCCGCACAATTGCGCAGCTACGGCGTGCCGATTCCAGCCGCTGCATTCGCCTTTCGACCACGACTATTGCAGTAGGTCAAGGTTTTCAATCCAGGCGTTGCGGCTACTTTACATGAAATCGCCAAGCGAAAACGAAACCATTGGCCTATCACCATCCGGCATCGTCGTCGCGAGGCAATAGATGTATGTTCGTTCTACAAGGATCAAAAACATTCGATGAGTAACCAAAGAGATCACCATGAATCTGTCTCCCCAGCCATTGCAGTCGTCGGTGTCGGTGCGCTGTTTCCGGGCTCTACCGACGTACGTGGCTTCTGGCGCAGTATTGTCGAAGGCCGGGATCAGATCAAAGAAATTCCCCAAAACTACTGGTTGATTGAAGATTACTACGACCCCGACCCTACGGCCCCGGATAAAACCTATGGCAAACGTGGCGCTTTTTTGGATGAAGTGCCTTTCGATGCCATGGCCTATGGCGTTCCGCCCACTGTCGTTCAACAGACTGACACCAGTCAGTTGCTCGGTCTGATCGTCGCCCAGCAGGTGTTGGAAGATGCGTCAGGCGGCGATTTTCAACATATCGAAAAGAGCCGTATCAGTGTGATCCTGGGCGCCGCCGGCGCCACGGAACTGGTTGTCGACCTGGGGTCGCGACTGCAACGCCCAATCTGGCTGAATGCCTTGCGCGCCAATGGGATCCCCGAAGATGAGGCGCAGGCTATCTGCGATCACATTGCCGACTCCTACGTGCCGTGGACCGAGGCCTCTTTCCCTGGCCTGCTCGGAAACGTCATCGCCGGGCGCATTGCCAATAACTTCGACCTGGGCGGAACAAACTGCGTCGTCGACGCCGCCTGCGCCAGTTCGTTTTCGGCGCTCTCCATGGGCATGGGCGAGCTTTATATGCGTCAGGCCGACATGGTAATCGTCGGCGGCGTGGACACACTCAACAACATCCTCATGTATATGTGCTTTAGCAAGACGCCTGCCCTGTCGCCCAGTGGCGACTGCCGGCCTTTCTCTGACCAGGCTGACGGCACCATGCTGGGCGAGGGATTGGGTATGCTGGCGTTGCGCCGCTTGGAGGACGCCGAGGGCGACGGCGACCGCATCTATGCTGTGATCCGCGGTCTGGGCGCCAGTTCCGACGGCAAGGGCACTGCGGTCTATGCCCCCAAAGCCTCCGGCCAGGCACAGGCGCTGCGCCGCGCTTACGCTGTCGCCGGCTACTCGCCACGCACCGTGGAATTGCTCGAAGCGCACGGCACTGCCACCAAAGCCGGTGACGTCGCCGAATTCACCGGCGCCAGCAGCGTCTTTGCCGAAGCCGACCCGGACGGCAAACAATGGTGCGCAATCGGTTCTATCAAATCCCAGATCGGACACACTAAGGGCGCGGCCGGCGCAGCCGCTTTGATCAAGGCTGTGCTGGCCCTGCATCACAAGGTGCTGCCGCCGACGATCAAGGTCGACCGGCCCAACCCGAATCTTGCCGTCAACGAAAGCCCGTTTTACATCAACACTCAGACGCGACCGTGGATCCGCGATGGCAGCCACCCGCGCCGGGCGTCGGTCTCATCCTTTGGCTTTGGCGGCAGCAATTTCCATGTCACGCTGGAGGAATACACCGGCAACATGGGCCATAAAGATGGGTTTCGCCCATCGCCAACCGAGTTGTTCCTCGTTAGTGGCGCCAACGTCCAGGAAACTGTGGCGACCGCCCAGCAACTGGCCGCAGGCTTTGACAGTGATGACGGTTTCCAGTTTCTTGCCCGTTCGAGCCAGTTGGCATTTCAGACCAGCCATGGCCTGCGGATGGCCGTAGTCGCTAAAGATATGGGCGATCTGCGCGCCAAGCTGGGGGCAGCCACCACGGCCATCGAGCGCGACCCGACCAGCACCCAACAAGCGCCGAGCGGCTGGTTCTGCTCCGGCGACGACGCATTGGGTGACGGCGGCAAACTGGCCTTCCTCTTTCCGGGACAGGGCAGCCAATATGTCGGCATGGGCGCCGACCTGGCGCTTGCCTTTGACAAGAACCGCGCCGTCTGGGATGAAGCGGCCAACCTGGAGTTTGGACAGGGGGGTGTCTGCACGAGATCGTATTTCCCCAGCCGGTTTTCAGCGACGATGGCCGTGCTGCCCAGGAGGCTCGCCTGCGCGCAACGGAATGGGCGCAGCCATCTATCGGCGCCGCCAGCTTGAGCCTGCTGGCGCTGTTGTCTCAGCTGGGGATCACGCCGGATGTCGTCGCTGGTCACAGCTTTGGCGAAGTGACAGCGTTGCACTGTGCTGGTGTATTCGATCGCAAAGTCTTCTTGGCCGTGGCGCGTAAGCGCGGCGAATTGATGGCCGAGGCGGCCACCCTGTACCCCGGCGCTATGGCCGCAATTTTCCACAACGCCGAGGCAGTGGCGTCGATGCTCGCAGATTGGAAAACGGGCGTGGTGATTGCCAACCATAACAGCCCCGATCAGGTGGTCATTTCCGGCAGCGAAAGCGCAATCCAGGCGACAGAAGAGAGGTTGCGTCAGGCTGCGATCCGCTTCCAACGGCTACCGGTTTCGACCGCTTTCCATTCGGCCATAGTAAGTCCTGCCGCAGCACCATTTCGCAGCTTCCTGGACGAAGTGTCTGTCGGCAAACCGCTGATTCCGGTCTACGCCAACAGCATGGCCGCGGCCTATTCAAACATGCCAGACGCCATCCGCGAGACACTTGCCGGCCAGATAGCCGAGCCGGTGCGTTTTGCCGAACAGATCGAGACCATGTACGCCGCCGGCGTTCGCACCTTTGTCGAGGTCGGACCCGGCGCCGTACTGACCAACCTGGTCAAGAGTTGCCTGAAAGACCGGCCGTACCAAGCCGTTGCCCTGGATCGCAAGGGCCAGCATGGGCTGACCAGCCTCTGGCAGGGCCTGGCTCAACTCGCCGTCGCCGCTGTGCCGTTGGCCTTGGAACAGTTGTGGGAAGGCGTTGCCTATGGAGACGACCCACGCAGGCGTAGCACACCCAAACTCGCCGTCAATATCAGCGGGGCGAATTACGCGAAACCGTATCCCCCTGCTGGCGGTGCGGCCGGACTCGCCGCACCCAACCCCCCACGCAACGGAACACATCCAGCGGTGAACAACCAACACGCCACGGCAGATGAGATGAACAGCGCCAACAACCAATCAACCAACAACACCCCGGCGGCAGCAGATGGATCACCTGAGCCACATGAAACACAGCATGTTGCGCCTTCCCTGGCGTCGATCACACTGCCAGCACCGCAACAACCGGCACCATACACCGTCCTGTCTGCACCGGCAGCACAACCGAAAGCTGCTCAAGCCCCGGTCCAGCCCGAGTCGTTGCAGCCAGCGCCAGTGCATCCCGCACCAGCGGTAGTTGCTTCAAATCCGGTGATCCCGGCTACCAACGCAGGTGAGTCACTAGCCTGGGTCAATGCTTTGCAGACGCTCCAGCAGCAGACCGCCGATGCACATATAGCCTTTCTCCAGGTTGCCGAACAATCGATGCGCAGCCTGGAAGCCATGTTGTCGCTTGCTGCCGCAACCCACGGCGTGAGTCCCGGGCCAGCGCCGATTGCAGCATCTACAGCCGAACAGCCATCGGCTACTGCTAACGGGAACTCCCTCACCGCCTATTCTGCACCCATCCCCGGGCGTGCTGTGGAAGAATATCCCGCCCCGGCACCTTCCGAGGCGCCAGTCGCTCCACCAGTTATGGCGTTCAGTCCAGACCATGCAAATGTCGTAGCAGCGCAACGTACACCAGAAACCACTGACAATGGAGCTTCACGCCCGTTACACGATAATCAATTGGCAACTGATGATACTCCCTCCGCTCCTCCAGCCCATGATCTACACGCCGTGCTGATGACTGTCGTCACCGAAAAGACCGGCTATCCCAGCGAAATGCTCGAACCGGGTATGGCGTTGGACACTGATCTGGGCATCGACTCGATCAAGCGGGTTGAGATCCTGGCCGCCATGCGCGAGCGCGTGCCGGCCCTGCCCGAGTTCGACACCGGTGTCATGGCCGGCCTGCGCACTCTTGGCGAGATCGTCGCCTACATGGACGAACAGCTTGGACAGGCATCATCGACCCATGAGTATGAAGTCTCCTCTGTCCAGGATCAACAACCGACACCTGACAGTTCTCTCTCTGACCCCATCCGCCGTTACGTGCTGGAGATGAGCCCGAAGCCTGCGCCCGGATTGGCGCCGCCATACCTGGTGGATGGCACAGCAGTCTACATTACCGACGACGGCAGCGGGATCGCAGCGCGGTTGGCTGAACACCTGGCCCAGGCCGGCGCCAGGACAACAGTCTGCACTAACGTACCGGCCGACGCCCGCGCCGTGATCTGTCTGGCCGGGCTGGGCGCCGTGAGTGATGTCGAGGCGGCACTCACCGCCAATGAGGATGCCTTCCAGATCGCGACGACGATTGCTGGCGGCTTCGAAGCGGAGGGCGGATTGTTTGTCACCGTGCAAGACACGGGTGGTGATCTGGGACTACACGCCATCAATGGCGAACGGGCCTGGCTGGGTGGCTTGTCCGGTCTGGCCAAGACCGCAGCGCAGGAATGGCCCAAGGCAGTGGTGCGCACTATTGATCTGGCAACGGCGCAACTGTCACCAGCGGCCGCGGCCGAGCGCCTCGCCGCAGAGCTTCTGAACGGCGCCGATGATCGCGAGATCGGGCTAACTGCAGACGGCGAACGCTACGCTTTTGTCTCCACAGAAAAGGAGGCGGCCGGTGGCGCCGACACAGTAACGGCAAACTCCGTCATCGTGGTGTCGGGTGGCGGCCGGGGTGTCACCGCAGAAGCCGCGATCGAACTGGCTAAAACGGCCCGTCCGCACATTGCCTTGCTGGGCCGCTCCGTGCTGGAAGAAGAGCCGGCCGACCTGCAAATGATCGGCGACGATGCCGGTCTCAAAAAGGCGCTTCTGGCTGTTGCCCAGGCCAAAGGCCAGCGCCTGACGCCACGTGAACTGGGCGCCGCCACGGATCGCATCCTTGCCGCGCGCGAGATTCGCGCAACCCTGCAGGCGCTGCAGTCGGCAGGATCGGAGGCAATCTACCTCTCCTGCGATATTACTGATTCCGCCGCAACGGAGACGGCACTGGAGCAGATCCGTGCCAAGTGGGGGCCCATCACGGGAATCATCCATGGCGCCGGTGTACTGGCCGATAAACGCCTGGCCAAAAAGAGCGGTGACGACTTCCGGCGCGTCTTTGGCGCCAAGATCCGCGGTCTGCGCTCGCTGTTGGCGGCAACGGCCAACGATCCACTCTCCGTGATCTGCCTCTTCTCGTCGGTGGTGGCTCGTACAGGCAACGCCGGCCAATCCGATTATGCCATGGCCAATGAAGTCCTGAACCGTGTGGCCAACGATCTTGCCAAACAACGCAAGGGCTGTGTTGTCAAAAGCATTGGCTGGGGTCCGTGGGCAGGCGGCATGGTGACACCGATCCTCAGGGCCAAGTTTGACGAAATGGGCGTACCATTGATTCCGCTTGCGAGTGGGGCGCGACATTTCGTTGCCGAACTTCAGCAAGCCACTGCGGCCGAAGTCGAAGTCATTATCGGCAGCGTGCCGCAACAGGCCCCGTTGATCGATCTGCACCAGGAGCACAGCGCCCAACCGGCAATTTACGATGTAGTTGTCAGTGCTGCTACCACACCCTACTTGCTCAGTCACCAAATAGAAGGCGTGGTGGTCGTGCCGCTCGTGATAGTGCAGGAATGGTTCTTGCGTGCGGCCAACACGTTTGGCGACGGCCTTGCCTACAATGCTTTGCGCAAGGTACGCGTACTCAGGGGCATCCCGCTGCCCGCTTTTGCCGACCGACCGACCAGCTTGCGCATCCGCATCGAGCCTGACCCGATCGACACTGCCACGCTCAACGCAACCTTGTTCGACGATGTTGGCGTAGCACGCTTTGCCGCCCAGATCGTGCAGTCGCTGGAGTCACAACCGGCCCCAATGTCGGGCGAGACCTTGGCGGCTGCGTCCATCGCCGGCGCCGAGTACTATAGATCGCAGCTCTTCCACGGGCCGGCGTTTGCCACTCTACAAACAGTGGATCAGCTGAGCGAAAACGGCGCGCAGGCGGACCTGGCCGTGAGCCGAAATGTGGGTTGGCCCCATGATTTCTGGCGCAGCGACCCGGCGTTGATCGACGGCGGCCTGCAACTGGCACTCGTCTGGGGCTTCGCAACGCTGAATCAACTGACTCTGCCCACGGCTATCGACGCCTTTGTCCTGCATGAACCAGGTCTGCTCGCCGCCGACCGCCGCGTGCGCTGCATTGTCGAAGGCAAACCCATCGGCCAGTCAGGTGCACGATTCGATCTCTGGTTTGTCGACGCGCTGAATGGTGCAAACATCGCCGAAATACGCGGACTCGAAACGTATGTGTCGAGCCCGCCTCCGCTTATCGGAGATGCAGAGTAGATGCGCTTCGAACCGATCGCGATCATCGGCCAGTCCTGCGTACTTCCCGGTGCGTTGGACCCGGGCGAACTGTGGGATATCGTCATGCAGGGGCGGGACATGGTCCTGCCCTTGCCTCACGGCTATTGGCGGATCGACAAGGCGCGCATTCTCACCAACCCCAACGGCAAGGCGCTAGACCGTGCCTGGTCAGATCGCGGCGGCTACGTGCGTGGCTTCGACGAACGTTTTGACCCTTCGGACTTCAGGCTGCCCGCCGCGGAGATTAAAGGACTCGACCCCATCTTCCAGTGGACTCTTCACGGCGTGCGCGAGGCACTACGCAGCGCAGGGCTTGCGGCGCCGTTGGCCGACGACGCCACACCCATTGGCTTGGTGATGGGCAATCTATCTTATCCCACGGTTGGGCTGGTACAATTTGCCGAGTCCACCTGGTTCGGCGCCCAGGCCAGCGATAGCGTCCTCCAACCACCTGGCGTTGGCCCATACGACCCGCGTAACCGCTTCTCCTCCGGCCTGCCCTCCCACCTGGCTGCACAAGCACTGAATCTCAGAGGCGATGCCTTTGCTCTCGACGCAGCTTGCGCTTCCTCGCTCTATGCAATCAAGTTGGCCTGCGACCGCCTTCAGGATGGGCGCGCCGATGTCATGGTTGCCGGCGCGGTCAACCGTACCGACATTCTCTTTATCCACATCGGCTTCTGCGCCCTGCAGGCCATGAGCCGCCGCGGTGAAAGCCGCCCGTTTGCTGCCGACGCCGACGGCCTGGTGCCGGGCGAAGGCGCGGCCTTCGTCGTGCTCAAGCGGCTGGACGATGCAATCGCCAATGGCGATGCGATTTTGGGTGTGATCCGCGGCATCGGACTCTCGAATGACGGCAATGCCGGCGGTTTTCTTTCGCCTTCTGCCATTGGTCAAATAGGCGCCATGGAGGGGGCTTACGCCATGGCCGGGCTGGCGCCGGGCGATATCTCGCTGCTCGAATGTCACGCCACTGGCACACCGGTGGGTGACGCCACGGAAATCGAAAGTGCTTCGCACGTTTTTCATGGTGTGACAGAGCTGCCCATCGGCTCCCTCAAGTCCAACCTCGGCCATCTGATCACGGCTGCCGGCGCGGCTAGCCTGATCAAAGTGCTGGGCGCGCTGCGCACCGGCATCCTCCCGCCCTCGCGGCCGGTGGCAACGCCCCTGGCGGCATTGGCGGCATCCCCCTTACGTCTGCTGCAAACGCCGGAACCGTGGCAGAAAAAAGGAGGCGCTCCGCGCCGTGCGGCTATCAGTGCATTTGGCCTCGGCGGCAACAACGCTCACCTGATCGTCGAGGAGTGGGCGCCGGGCGAGACAGAACTGGAGGATCGGGGGAGAGACGGAGATGGGGAGACAAGCGAAGGGTCGGAAGGGTCGCCATTTATTTTATCTTCTCCACACCGTGCTGATGTACCATGTGTCCCACGTCCATCCCCCCGTGCGATTGCCGTCGTTGGCGTCGAGGCTACGGTCGGTCCCTATGCGACCTTTGCAGCATTTGCCCAGGCATTGCTCGATGGGCACAGAGGTACCACACTGGAGACCGTCGATGTCGATTTGAATGGATTGCGCTTTCCGCCCAACGATCTGAAACATACGCTGCCCCAGCAATTACTAATCCTTGAGGTCGCAAGGCGGTTGGTGGGGCGCCATCCCGAGTTGCCGTCGGAGAACACGGCTGTCTTGATCGGCATGGGTTGCGATCCGGAAGCTGCCCGCTACTCGGTGCGTTGGCGGCTGGATGAATGGGCCGACCAATGGGCCACCTCCGGTCAACCCGTCACATCGGAATGGATCGAGGCCGCTAAAGCTGCCCTGATCCCCGGCCTGGAAGCCGCCGGTGTGCTCGGCGCTATGCCCAACATCCCGGCAAACCGCATCAACGCGCAACTCAACTGCCTGGGTCCCAGTCACACTGTTTCTGCAGAGGAACTCTCCGGCCTGCGTGCCCTTGAGTGCGCTGTACAAGCCCTACGCCGCGGCGAAATCGAGGCTGCGCTCGTTGGCGCTGTTGACTTGTCTGTAGAGGTGGTGCATCAGATGGCCGCCGCTGATCTGCTTGATGCCCAGCGCCAGACGCCAGGTGATGCGGCTGTCGTCCTCATGCTCAAGCGTGTCGACGATGCCCAGCGCCATGGCGATGAAATCCTAGCGGTTGTAGAGACAGAACCAGGAGACAACGAGGGGGGGGGACAGGGAGATCTAAATCTGGGTATAGCAGATGGACTTCCTTCTTTGAGCGTGTCGTTTGGTCATGCCCATGCTGCTTCCGGGCTGTTGCATGTAGCGGCAGGCATACTTTGTCTGTATGAGCGCCTGCGCCTGTCTGCCGTTACTGACGGTGCGCTGCAACCAGCCGAACCATGGCTGTGCGATGGGCCGCGCAGCGTTCGCGTGCAGGTAGATGCGCTAGGCGGGCAATCGAGTGCGCTTATTTTACGGCCCGCAGACATCTCTACGAATAAGACAAGCTTGTTCACGAAATCCGACTTCTCAATACATGTCTTTTCTGGTACCGATGCTGTGTCGCTCATTCAAGCTTTGGATCGCAATCAAGAATCGAACGATGGTCCAGCCCGACTCGTGATCATTGCCCAGGGCGAAGCGACACTCGAAAGTCAGCGCAACCTCGCCCGCGAAGCGCTCGCGCGAGTCGGTGCTGCAGGTGATCCCACGTCCATCGCCACTTGTCCTTCGTTTATCGCCAAAGGCATTTACTGGTCGCCCGCGCCTATACCCGGCCATGTCGGTTTCGTCTTTACGCCCGCTGCGGTCGCCTACCAGGGGATGGGACGTGAGTTGCTCCTTGCATTGCCAGATCTGGGGGATCAGGTGATCGCCAAGTTCCCATGCCTCACCCGCACACAGAACTGGCTCTCTACCGAACCGCAGTCCACAGCGCCCGATCCCTTTCATATCTTGCAGGGCTGTGCCCTGATTTCGCAGCTCCACGCAACGCTGACGCAGGATTGGCTGGGCATCATGCCAGATGCGGTGCTGGGTGTTTCGTCGGGCGAGACCAACGCACTGTTTGCGACCGGCGCCTGGCATGACATGGACGCCATGTTTGCCGAGATCGATCGGTCCGGCATGTACACACGCGAGATCGCCGGTGAGTATCAGACAGCACAGCGTGCCTGGCAGGATCGCGGCGCCGGCCCCATCGAGTGGGCTGGCTGGCGCCTGCTGGCGCCGGTGGCTGAAGTCGAGGCTGCGCTGCAAGGTGAGGAGTTCGCGACTCTCACCATGATCAATGCCCCCGCTGACTGCCTGGTGGCGGGGCAGGCCGCGGCGTGCCGGCGCGTCGTCGACAAGATCGGGCGCCATCGCTGCGTGGAGCATGAGAACGAGGTCATCGCTCACCATCTGGCTCTAAGAAGCTGGGAACAGGAGTGGCGCACTATTCATCATCGCGAGACACGGCCTGTCGATGGCGTGCGTTTCTATGCCAATGCAGGCGGCGGCGCCTACACGCCGAGTCGTGAAACCGCCGCTGATGCCCTGACCGACCAGGCAACCAGCCCTGTCGATTTCCGACGCGTGGTCGAGGCCGCCTGGAACGACGGCGTGCGCATCTTTGTCGAACACGGACCCCGCAATGTTTGTAGCGGTTGGATACGCAGCATTCTCGGCGAACGGGAGCATCTGGCCGTGGCACTGGACCGGCCCCAGCACGGCATCGATCAGTTGCTTGATACCGTGG
Organism: Halieaceae bacterium; assembly: GCA_024224435.1. Classification (GTDB taxonomy): domain Bacteria; phylum Pseudomonadota; class Gammaproteobacteria; order Pseudomonadales; family Halieaceae; genus Marimicrobium. The sequence continues at coordinate 19,964 of JAAENL010000201.1, read as the reverse complement.
CGCAGCTTGTGGCTGTTGGCGTCGACGTCGACTATCAGATGCTGGTCACTGCGTTGTCAACACCGGCGTCAGAGCAGTTAGCGAGTGCCGCCCCACGTCGTCTGTTCTCCTTCCCTGCCCACTATCCGCCGATTGTATTGCCGCCGCCTGGCGCAGAGTTGTCCGCGCCTGCGTCGACGTCAGTTGCGGCGCTGAGGGAAATGAACACCGTACAATCCGACTATCAATTCATGGAATCGCCCCCGCCGTTGCCGCCTGTGCTGGCAGTTCCGCCGCTGGGAACGGCTGCGCAGGGGAGAGAGGGGTTGGGGAATGGTGAGAAAGGGGGACGGGGGGGCAGAGGGATAGAGAGATCACGGCAGTCGGCGCCGCTGCCTGCCTCGACGAATGCCCCAGAGCCTATCGTGCCGCAGCACCCGGTTTCGCCGCTGCCGGACCCTGCACGCAGCCAGATGGTTGAGCAACTGACAGCCTTTCACGCCAAGGTGTCGGCGGCGCACCAGCAGTTCCTGGCACAGCAGGAGCGGGCGATGGCGCGGCTGGCGGCGCTCCACGATGTAGCAGCGACAGTGCCCGTTGTGGTGGTGGATACTAGACAGGGAGATGGGGAGATAGGGGGAGCGGAAGGGGCGCCGGCACCCATCCTCGGGCATTCGCCCTTAACCAACGACAAATCGTTGTCTACCGGTTCGCAACCGCCACAATCGATGGTTGGCGATGTGCCTGCTGTCGTCTCGCCGCTACGACCCACCAATAACAATGAACCGCGGGCGCCACAGCCCCCACAATCGAGCGCTGGCCATCAGCCACCGACAACAGACCCATCGCCACGCTCCCATTTGCCCCTCGCCACTTACCCCTCCCGCCAATACCGGGATTCTTACCCAGGGCCAACGCTGGATCGGAAACAGCTTGAACACCTGGCGTCGGGCAAGATCTCCGAAGTGCTGGGGCCGGTCTTTGCGCGGCAGGATGACTTCGAGCGGCAGGTGCGCATGCCCATGCCGCCGCTTCTGCTGGCGGATCGCGTTTTGGGCATCGATGCTCAAGTGGGCGCAGTCGGGCAGAAGGGCGTCATCTGGACGGAGACCGACATCGGGCCCGATTCGTGGTATCTGCACAATGGCCGCGTGCCCGTGGGCGTGCTGATCGAGGCGGGCCAGGCCGATCTGCTGTTGGTGTCCTATCTTGGCGCCGATTTTATCAACAAGGGAGAGCGCGTCTACCGCCTGCTGGGCTGCGAAGTGACCTTTCAGGCCGAGTTGCCGCAGGTGCACGACACGCTGCATTACGAGATTCACCTCGACGGCTACGCCCAACAGGGGCCGGTGCGCCTCTTCTTCTTCCACTACGACTGCTTTGTCGACGATCTTCTGATCCTCTCCGTCCGCCATGGGCAGGCAGGCTTCTTCACCGATGGCGAGTTGGCAAAATCCAACGGTGTCATTTGGGACGCGCACACGGCGGAGATTGTCGACACCCCATGCCTGGACCCGCCAGTCGTTCGCTGCGAAAAAACGTCCTTCACAGCGGAGCAAGTGATTGCCTTTTCTGAAGGTCGGGTGGTCGAGTGCTTTGGCGACGCCTTCCGGGCTGCCGAAAACCATGTACGAACGCCGACCCTTGCACGCGGGCGCATGTTGATGTTCGACGAAGTAGTCGACTTTGACCCAAATGGGGGGCCGTGGAAGCGCGGCTATCTGAGAGCCGAGGATCACCTCTCGCCCGATGAGTGGTTCTTCGCCGGCCATTTCAAGAATGATCCGTGCATACCGGGCACGATGATGTGGGAAGGCTGTCTTCAGACCATGGCTTTCTACATGGCCGGTCTTGGCTACACGCTGACTAGGGATGGTTGGCGCTTCGAGCCAGTGCAGGAAGAGACCTACAAGCTGGTCTGCCGTGGCCAGGTCACTCCCACAAATAAGACTATTGTTTACGAGGTCTTTGTCGAGGAAGTGGTCCACGGATCTACGCCGACGCTCTATGCCGACCTATTGGTGACGGTGGACGGGCTTGCCGCTTTCCACTGCCGGCGCATGGGGCTGCGGTTGGTGCCGTCTTTCCCGCTGGAGAGCCGCCAGTCGCTGCTGGATGGCACAGAGTTGCTCGACCTGGAACCGGAGCGCAACGCCCGCACACCAGATCACGTCTATGGCCCGCGCTCCATAGCGGCATGCGCCTGGGGCAAACCTTCGGACGCGTTCGGTGAACTTTTTCTACGCTTCGATGGGTCGGTATATTGTCCGCGTCTGCCCGGACCACCCTATCTTTTCATCACGCGCATTACGTCTGTCGACGCGCAGAAAGGTGTGCCCGTCAGCGGTGGTACGGTGGTGGCCGAATATCAGATCCCGTCCGACGCCTGGTATTTCAGCGAGAACGGCAATCGCACCATGCCTTATGCGGTGTTGCTCGAGGTCGCGCTGCAACCCTGCGGCTGGTTCGCCACCTACAAGGGGTCGGTGCTGCACTGCGACGAAGAACTCTACTTCCGCAATCTGGATGGTACGGCAACGCAGCACTGCGAGGTATTCCCGGAGGATCGCTTGCTACGTAGCCACGTTCGTAACACCAGCGTCAGCCGGCTCGGTTCGATGACGATCGTGGGCTTCAAGGTCGAGTGTTTTGTCGGCGACAGGTTAGTCTTTGACATGGTCACGAGCTTTGGCTTCTTCCCCGAGGAGGCGCTGGCAAGCCAGACGGGCCTTCCCGTCACTGATGCGCTGCGTGCGTGTCTGGCGCAGCCGAGCGATTTCCGACGCGAACTGCGATCACGACCCATGCGCCATTTCAACTCGCTGCCGGCGCTGCCCGGTCCTATGCTGCTTATGCTCGACCGCATTAGCGGTTACTGGCCAGAGGGTGGCGACGAGGGACTCGGGCGCGTGCGCGCCGAGATCGACGTCAATCCCCAGGACTGGTTCTTCAAATGCCACTTCATGGGTGATTCCGTGCAGCCCGGATCGCTGGGACTGGAGGCGATGATCCAGACGCTGCAATTCTACATGGTCGAGACTGATATGGGGGCCGCGTTCGCGCGGCCGCGCTTTGAGCCGATCCAGCTTGATGAAGCCATGACCTGGACCTACCGCGGCCAGGTGCTGCCAACCGCAACCCGCGTCACAGTTGATTTGGAGATCGTCGAAAAAGGCGCCACCCACGCCGTGGCCAACGCCTCGCTGTGGGTCGATGGGCTACGCATCTACGAATCGTCGCGCCTGGGCATGCGGATCGTCGATGATACGAGCGGAGAGCCACAAAGAGGCGAAGAACTTTCGATTTTACATGATTCTGAGACTAGATCCCGTACTTCAGGCGATGAAGTGCTCGACCCCGCCCATGATACATGGCTGCGGGATCACTGCCCGACTTATAACGTGCCGGCGCTGGCCATGATGTCTCTGGCCGACCGGCTGGCCATGGGGGCGATGGTGCGGGCGCCAGGTCGCAAGGTCAGCGGGCTGCGCAATGTGCGTGTCCATCGCTGGCTGAGCTTTGCCAACGGCGCCCAGAGCGTCAAGTTGTTGGGTCGACCTGAGGGCAGTGACAGTGTGATCATGCAGTTGTTGGTCTGGGAAGAAGGGCGCCGCCGGTATGCACTGGTGGCCAGCGGTGATGTGATCCTGACTGAACACTGGCAGCTCGCCGACCGCCCCTGGTCGCCAGTGGTACAATCGCAGCCCGAGCCAAATCCCTATGCGGCTGGCGTTCTCTTCCACGGACCAGCTTACCAACTGCTGGCCGACCTACAGATCAGCGATGGCGGCGCCTCCTACTGGCTTGACCTTGACGCCAGTGGCGTGCCCGTTGGTCTGCTCAATCAGGGCTTGCTTGATGCCGCCATCCATGGCATCCCCCACGAAAACCTGTGGCGGTGGAGCGCGGAGATTCCAGCGAACGTAGTGGCCTATCCCATAGCGATAACAAGGGCCAAGTTCTATGGTCGCACGCCGCTGAGTGGCCGCGTCCGCTGTGAGGCGCGCTTTGCCGGGTTCCAGGCGGACGACCGTCGCTTTCCCATGATTGGCGTGCAGATTATCGCTGAAAACGAAGTTTTGAGCGAGTTTGAGTTGGTTGAGACCCTCTTCCCCAAGGGACCGCTGGGTCAAGCCGAACCGCTGGCGCGGCGTGCGTTTCTTTGCGCACAGCAATTCGTACCGGGTATGGCGCTCTCAAGCTACAATGATGGTATGACAAGCCTAAGCACTGCCGAGGTCCAGGCCAGCGACTGGCTGGCAGGCACGGTGGCATCTGTTTACGCACCTGAAATGGCGGGGATGCCACTCGACGCAGAGCAGCTTACTCAACTTGTGGCGATCAAGGAACATGTCGCCCGTCGATGGCAGATTCATCCGGCGCATCTGATTGCGAAGCACTCGGCCAAAGTACCTGTGACGCAAAGAGGTGGAGAGACAGGAGAGGAGGGGGATGAGCACAGAAACCGAGTTCGTGCGAAAAACTTGGTCTCTGAAGTATCGCTCCAAGCAGAGGTGACATCGCCGAAGTTACCGTTAAACCATGCGCAAGTGATCGCGCAACGTGACGGCGATACTTGGCAGGTAACAGACGCGACAGGGCATGCACATCAGCATCTCCACCTAGACGCCGTACGGCGTTTCTGGAGAGAGCGGGCCAATGTTGGCTCGACGCTGGTCGAGGACATGACACTGGCCCTGATGCAGCGCTTTGTGCGTCGTGTGCAGATCGCCGAGCCGGTGGCCTTCGCCGCCCTGTATGGGCGCGGACTGCTCTATCTGGCCAACCACCAGCTGGACCTGGAATCGGCGCTCTTCATCTCTGTGATAGCGGCGCTGCAGGGCACAGTGACGACAGCGGTGGCACGTCATGAATTGGGAAAATCGTGGGTTGGACCCTACTTTGACATCAGTTTCCAACATCCGCACATTGTGGATCCGCACATATTGTTGTTCATCGACCGCGCCAGTCCAGAGGCGGTCTTTCAAGCCCTGGATGATGCGTTGGAACGCACGCGTACGCAACAAAACTCGCTGCTGGTGCACGTCGAGGGTAAGCACGCTTTGCAGGCGTGTCAGCCGGTGGAAGTGGTTAGCACGGCGCTGATCGACCTGGCTGTGGCGAAGGGCGTACCCATTGTGCCGCTGCGCTTTGCAGGTGGACTGCCCGTAACACCGGTGGCCGCGCCACTGGATTTCCCTATCGACTATGGGCAGCAAGACTTCCTGATCGGGGCGCCGCTGTTGCCAGAAGTGTTGGCGCCGCTGCCTTCGTTGGAGCGTCGAACACGCGTGCTCGATGCGCTGAATGGGTTTGGCAATCTCCGCAACAACGAGGCGCCGAATCCTGGCAATCCCGCGTTTGCGGCGGCAGTAGCCGATTGGCGGCAGACGCAAGGTGTGTCGGAAGTTGAGGCTGTGCTCTACCACACCCTGGCGGCGCTGCCAGATCCCAGCGAGGAAACCCAATGGCTGTTGGGTACATTACTGGGCAAGGAGCGCCCAAGCTCCGTCCCTTCCGATGTGGTGCGACAATGGCTTAGTGCCGTAGCGATCCAGTTGTTGGGGATGCGTGGGCAGGAAGACGAATCCTGAAGGCGAATCATCCACCTCCAATCAAGCTGGATTCAAGCACACCGCCCCCCCATCTCTGGCTCCTTGTGGATTGAAATAGCAGGAGCCATTACCCACGAATTCCCATATGCGGCCCAAACGAAATTTCCGTTCGTGGAGCAAGAAGAGGTTGGTGGTGATTGCCTTCCCAGCAGCATGACACGATTTCCTTAGAGATAAACACACATCATGGTTGAGAGAACCCTATGACCACCGAAGTCTCGCTTCGGGATGTGAGGGAAACTGACCTCCCCATCTTTTTCGAGCACCAATTGGACCCAGACGCGACGAGCATGGCTGCCTTCCCTGCTCGGGATTGGGACGCCCTTGTGGCCCATTGGACGAAGATTATGAGCCACGTGAACATCTCTGTAAAAACCATCAACTTTGACGGACAAGTGGCAGGGAACATCGTCAGTTGGGAGCAATCAGGTGAGCGAGAAGTTGGCTATTGGATCGGAAAACAGTGTTGGGGCAAGGGCATTGCTACAGCGGCGTTGTCACAGTTTTTGCATCACGTAAAAGAGCGTCCCTTGTTCGCACATGTCGTGAAACACAATGTCGCCTCGATTCGGGTCCTGCAAAAATGCGGATTCACGATCTCTAGCAAAGGCAGGTTTTCTGACGCACAGGGCGTTCCAATAGAAGAATTTGTCTTAATACTGACGTGAAATGTAGGGGCGGAAGTGCTGTGAAGGTGACAAGCCGCCGATCAACTCGCTCGAGAGAACAGCGGCCAGCCCGTTGAGTCGTAGATTATGGCCCTCGCACACCCAATCGTTCTGAGGAGATCGTTGCCACGCATAATCTATACAAGCACCTAGTCGGAATCTTCAATCGCCAGGGTTAGATATTTTCGATACTCCAGCAAAGCTGTGCGACCCTCCTCAGTCAGACTGAGCATTGTCACAGGTTTCCGCTCAACAAACTCTTTGATCACTTCAACGTAGCCTGCATCTTCTAGCTTGGTCATGTGAGAAGACAGGTTACCGCGAGTTAGCCCAGTCGTTCGCATCAGGTACACGAAATCTCCACTCTCAACGACATAGAGATGAGTCATGATCTTAAGTCTCGCTGGTTCATGGATGACGCGATCGAGTCGATCAATAGCGTTCATTTTTCGCTCGTGGGTCTCTCGCAACACCATGGTTTGACTACTCTCTTGGGAGCGGATATTTGGCCAGGAAGCTGATCAGCAGCCCCAAACCGATGAGTACGATAATTCCACCGGCGGTGGCGACTGGAATGCCCGGCTCAATGTCGAGGATATATGCCGAGAGCCATGCACCGAAAACGAGCGCTGCATATCCAAAGAATTTTTTGACTTCGAAGAGAATCGCGATCAAGCCGAAAGCGGCCGCCATGACGGCTCCAAATATCAGCAAGCTATACTCCATCATGAAATTTCTGAAGTTGAACACTTGTCCTTGTACTCCCCAATAGACAAGAATCCCTAGCAACAGAGATATCAATCCCGCGACAAACAGTAGAATCATGTTACTAGATATTCTCGTCTGACGTTCTGGAGCAAATTTCACATAGCCCATTCTTGGGTAAGTAATCGCTTGCTTGAGCGGCCAAAACAAGACAATAGGTAGCACACTAAAAATGAAGAATAGACTGGAATCGAAGACCATTCCGAGGCCAAAACAGAGGACCGGTAGACCCGCGATAATCTCTGTGAGCCCGTCATCGAAGTAAGAAAGATAGTTTTTACGTTCTGCATCTTTTAGATCTGACATCATAATTCATCTCCGTGTTATAGACTAGTCTGCTTTGCAAAAGAGTTTGTGATGCAAACTCATTTACAAAAAATATACCATGGTTAATCTTTGGCGTCAAATCCGATCTTTGGAATGATTTCGCTCACCCCGTGTGCGCTGGGTGCGGACACTTGAACCGAAGAAATCGGTAGCATGTCCTATTGAAGGCATTGGTTCTAACTTATGTTGTCATGGTTTCGATCAGCATGCGAATCACGAAGAGCATCGGAGTGCCTCTATGTCCGCTTGTTGTCCGGGTTCAGGCGATACAGCGGTATCGCAAGCTTGTGGCGCCTGTTGCAGGGGATGTCGAATATCTTAGGCAAATTCCAAGAAATGATGATCCAAAGACTTACGCTATTCAGGAATTCACTTGAGGTTTTTTCAGGTTGAATCGGGCTATTATTTAGCTGAAAGAGCCTTATTGGCAGATGCAATTGTATGCGTTATCATACCCCTCTCTGCTGGCCGAAAATCCTGGCCCACACCGTTTTCGCTGCATCCCTCCGCAAGGTTGTCAAAGCAACCTTGTGCTGAACGTACGAAATTCGGCATGGTTCATTACGCTAGAAATCGATCTTTACAATTTTGGCATCCTATACCAAGAATCCCTGGCTCAAAGTACAAAGCGCCCTTGGTTGGGCGCTCTCGCCCTCAGGCGCTCGCGTGCTGGCAAACCAGGCCCTGAGGGGCCGGGCCCTAAAGGGCCTTCGTGGTTTCAGCGACGAATTCCATTCGGTTCGTGGAAACGCCAAAATTGTAAAGGGGACAAGTACTCAGGATGAACCTCGCCCGAAATCCTAATTCGTAGACTATGGCACACACGTGAAACAATCCCTACTTAACCGAATCTCAGAACACGTATACTGGCTTGATCCAGATGCATCCACAGACAGACCAACGCTTGGTGCAGTCGTGGGCAGGCAAGCGACAGTCATTGTCGATGCTGGAAATTCACCTGCGCATGCCAATCTGCTATTGAGCGAATTGGCAAAGCTTGAGTTGACTAAACCCAGATATTTGGTGCTCACTCATTGGCATTGGGACCATGTCTTTGGTGTATCTGCCTTTGACGCGCCCATAGTTGCCCACAACGAAACTCGACGCGCTATGAAGGCAATGACTGGTCTTGATTGGAGTGATGAAGCACTCGACAGGCGTGTTGAAGAAGGGACCGAGATTGAATTCTGTCGGGATATGATAAAAGCCGAATGGCCTGATCGCTCCAACCTGCGGTTCAAATTGCCTGATTTGTCGTTTGCCACCCAGCTTGAGTTTGACCTTGGCGGGGTCAGGTGTCAGGTCAAACATGTTGGGGGAGATCACGCATCAGACTCCAGTATCGTGTACGTACCTGAAGATTGTATTGTTTTTTTAAGCGACTGTTTGTACGAAGATCTTCATCATGGCCCGCGAAATTACACCACCAAGAAACTGTTTCCGCTGATTGATGAAATAGTGAGTTATGATGCTGATTATTATGTGTGGGGGCATAACCCGGAACCCATGCCCAATACAGAGATGAAGGAGTTTGCCCAACTACTAAGGTCGATTGGCGAACATGTTGAGCAGACTGGGGATAATCGGGAGTTGATACTGTACGCATTGCAAGGAACAAGCAGTAAAGATTTGGATGATGACTCTTTAGAGATCCTTGATGCATTTCTGGCTGGATTACGGAACAAAGAATTGATGGAGACATAGTGCAGGCAAAAAGGGATATGCTCTTCCAAAAGCATGACCATTAATTGTGCTGATCTGCCAGCCACGAGTCGATCCATTAGCACGCTGTGACTTCAGATGATGTGATATCTTCAGAAAATGGCGATAATAATTGACGAAATCATTGAACTTGTATCTGGATGGCGGGGCAAGAAAATTTCTGTTGAGCCCCTTTCCGGTGGGATGACTAACAGCAATTATAAGATCGTAGTGAATGGATCTTTTTTCTTCGTATCGATTCCAGGTGGCAACTCGCGACTGCTAGGCGTAGACTGGTACAATAAATTCAATAACGCCAGGATCTGTGGGGAGGCTGGACTATCGCCAAAAGTTGTGCAGGGTTTCCCACTTCAAAAAGTGATTATCCTGGAGTTTCTTCCGCTGGCACTTTGCTCAGTCGAGTCGTTACAGCGTCTTTCGGTTCAGCATCGTCTTATTCAAACGTTGAAAGTGTTGCATGGCGGTGCCAGCTTTTTGAAAGAGTTCGATATGTTTTGCTTGATCCAGTTCTATTTGGAGACAATCAAGAATTTGGACCTCGTACCTGCTGTAGATCTTTCTGAATACAGAGCACGGATTTTGGAGACGGGAGAGGCTTTGGCGCCATACCGGCAGGCGCTTGTGCCCTGTCACAATGATCTGGTGCCAGAGAATGTGATGGATGACGGCAATCGTGTTTTTCTCCTTGACTTTGATTACAGCGGCAACAATGATCCTTGCTTTGATTTGGGCAGTATCAGCGTAGAGGCCGGGTATAATGATACACAAGTTAGAGAACTGGCAAGGGCGTATTACGGTCTGGCAAGCGAGACGATAATGGCTCGGATCCATTTGCATGGCATCCTGGGCGATGTTGGATGGTCGCTGTGGTCGGTTATTCAGGCGCAGATCTCGGACATCGATTTCGATTTCAAAGCATACGGTTTGATGCGATGGAATCGAGCTGTAGAGAAGATGGAATCAAGCGAATTTGATACTTGGTTGCGGGACGTGAGGTCACGAAGGTGACAGGTTATTCGCGATCGCACCGCGTCAAGTATCAAAAGGGTTTAATGCCACTGATGGGAAACATCGGACCCAAATAGTATTCCTAAGCTGGTGTTTCGAGCATACCGAGGAATTGCCCTGGTGTGACGATTTCCGTTTCCTCAAACCTGCCAAGTGTCAGCAAATCTTTGTCGACACTGACGATATAATCCGCCCTGCCCAGGCGGGGGCAGGCCAAGAACATCTCGTCAAAGGGGTCTCGGACTTGGCCGGAGACATTGGTATAGCCATGTATCAGTTCGCCATGCATGATCACGGCGTCCATGAATTCTTGAACGCGATTTGGCGACTGTGCGAGCCGTTCACTGAGCCATGATCGGTTGAGTACCGCAATCCATTCACGCAGTGTTTTTTGACTGAAAAGTAGCGTGAAGGCCCCATTACGCCATTGTATCAGTATCTTTGCCGGTGATCCCGCTAGTGAAATGTGGCCGCTGCCTATCACGCTGGTGTCAAGAATGACCCGCATCGATCCCCGCCCGTTCTCGTCGTGATTCCTGAAGCGCTTGGGCGACTATTGCTTCGACTTCTTCGTAGGGAATATCTTGGGTTGTTTCCCAAACTTCGTCTTGGGCCTGGCGATAACGCTCCATCACATGCTCACGGGCAATATCACGCAACTCCATATACCGCTCCCTGCTGAGGATGACAGCATATTCCTAAGCCTTCAACTATACTCCAATATCCTCATTCCACAACTCAGGCCGGGCGGCGATAAAATCCTCCATCAGCTGGATGCACTCAGGGTCGTCGAGGATGACAAGCTCTACCCCACGCGAGCGCACATACGCCTCCGGCCCCTGGAAAGTCTTGTTCTCACCGATCACGACTTTGGGGATGTTGTAGAGCAGGGCGGTGCCGCTGCACATGTCGCAGGGCGAGAGCGTAGAATAGAGCGTGGCCCGTTGATAATCCCTGGCCGTGAGTCGTCCCGCGTTTTCCAGGCAGTCCATTTCCGCATGGAGGATGGCGCTGCCCTTTTGCACGCGGCGGTTGTGGCCCCGTCCCACGATTCTTCCATCAATCACCAGCACCGAGCCGATGGGGATACCACCCTCGACCAGACCTTGTTTTGCTTCGTCGATTGCCGCTCTCATGAATTCGTCCATGTTGATTGCTCCTTTTGCTCGTCTCGTGTTTCACAGGGTGGCAAAACCACAACTAAAAATGTTCATTGGAGTGTTTCACTTAACATAATGCAACCATTAACGCAAACAACGCACATTTTGCGGAGTAACCCTGTTTAGGGCATTGTGTACCGCGTTGGCAGCAACACGCAACACGCAACACAGTTTACTCCCGCCGATAGGGTTTCAGATAAGCACCGGGATAATTGGCGTTGCGTCCGGTTATCGCCAGCGCCAGAATAGTGACCAAATAGGGCAGGGCCAGGAAGACCTCGAAGGGCAGGTCGAAGCCCAGGGTTTGCAAGCGTAGTTGCAGGGCGAACACTGCCCCAAAAAGCACCGCGCCCGCCGTCGCCCGTATCGGGTCCCAACGGGCGAAGATAACCAGGGCAATACACACCCAACCCCGCCCGGCGATGATGCCCGGCGAAAAAGCGCCAAGTTGGGCGATAGACAAAAACGCCCCGCCCACCGCCATCAGCGCCCCGCCGATGACCAGTGCCAAATAGCGCGTGCGGAACACGTTCACGCCCGCCGCATCCGCCGCCTCTGGGTTCTCACCCACCGAGCGCAACTCCAACCCAAAGCTGGTGCGATAGAGCAGCCACCAGGCCAGAGGAACCAGCACGAGGAAGGCGACATAGGTTAGTAGATATTGTTTGAAGATCGGTCCCAGAATGGGCGTCTCGCCAAAAACAAAGAGCTGAGAAAATGGATCCACCGAGGGAAGCACCGAGCTTTCGCCAAAGACAAGACGGAAGCCGAATAAGGAAAGGCCGATGGCCAGAAGGGTGATGCCCAAACCGGATACATGCTGGTTCAAGCCCAAGGTGACCGTAAGCAGCCCCATGAGCAGGGCCATAAGCACGCCTGAGACGATCGCACCCAGCAGGCCCAGCCACAAATATCCGCCGATGCCCGCTTCAAAACTTTTGGCGGCCACAGCAAAACCCGCGAACGCACCCAGGAACATGATACCTTCGATGCCCAGGTTGAGAATCCCAGCCCGTTCGGTGATCACTTCACCTATGGAGCCATAGACCAGGGGTGTGGCCACGCGCAGGGTTGCCGCAATCAGGCCGACCAGGAAAGTGACAAAGAGAGTGTCATCCATCAGCCTTTCCTCCGCCAACGAATGCGATAGCCCTGCAGTAGCAGGAAGCCCAGCGTCACCAGTAACAAAGCCGCCTGAATCACATCACCCAGATAGACCGGCACGCCCAGCGCCCGGCTCACAGTTTGGGCGCCGGTGTCGATCAGGCCAATGAACAGAGCTGCCAACAACACCCCCCAGGCGTTCAGCGTGCCCAACGTGGCGACGATGATACCGGTGTAGCCATGCCCTCCGGAGATAGCGTCGATCAGATGGTAATGAATCCCGGCCACCTCGGTCACCCCTGCTAACCCGGCGATGCCCCCGCTGACCAGGCCCGAGATCAGCATCGTGCGATCCACATTGATTCCGGCAAAACGGGCAGCGCTACTGCCCATGCCCACTGCCCGCATCCGCAACCCAAAGGCGGTACGTGTGAGCACAAACCAGACCAAAATGACTACAATCACGGCAAGAATAAATCCCAAATGTAGGCGGCTGCGCGGGATCAATTTGGGAAAGATGGCGGAAGGGGCGATTTCGGGAGACTGCGGCCATTGCGAGATCGGGTCGCGCCAAGGGCCATTTAGCAGGGCGCTGACGATGAGCAACGCCACCGAGTTGAGCAGCAGCGTTGTCACAACCTCATCGATGGCCAGCTTCACGCGCATTAAGGCTGGAGCCAGCGCCCACAACATCCCAGCCAAAAAACCACCCAGGATCATCAGGGGAATGGCGATCCAGGCAGGCACACCGTGCATTTGCAGGCCAATGGCGGTGGCGGCGGTGGCGCCCATCAAAAGCTGCCCCTCCGCCCCGATATTCCAGTAACCGCCCACAAAAGCAAAGGTGACGGCAGCACCGGTCAATATCAATGGCGTCGATTTTACCAGCACTTCGATGGCGCTTACCCGGCTGGAGAGAGGGTCGATCAGGAAGTAATAATAAGCGGAAAGGGGATTGGCGTTGACCAGCAGCACCAGGCTAGCCGTGATTACAAAGGTGAAGACGATGGCCAGGAGGGGGATCAAGGGCCGGAACCAGACAGGGGCGGGGCTACGTTCGATCTTGATCTGCATCGTTCACACACTCACGCCGCACATCAGCAAGCCCAGCCGTTCGATATCTGCTTCTGCCGCGGGCAAAACATTCATGATCTCACCCTCATAAATCACGGCGATTCGGTCAGATAATTCCAGGATTTCGTCCAAATCTTCGGAGATGAGAAGGATGGCCGCCCCTCGTTGCCGTTGCTCCAGCAGCTTCTGGCGCACGTATTCGGTGGCCCCGACATCCAGCCCGCGCGTGGGTTGAGCGACGATGATCACGCTGGGGTTACGTTCGAGCACGCGCGCCAGGATCACTTTCTGCATGTTGCCGCCGGACAGGGTGCGGATGCGGTCGTTTGGTCTGGCCTTGATCTGGTAGGCTTCGATCAGTGTCTCTGCATGTGCGCGGATGCGTTTTTTGTCGAGCATGCCCCTGCGCACAAATTCGTGCAGATGCTCCAGCGCCATATTCTGTGCCACCGTCATCTCTGCCACTACGCTCTCGTGCCGGTCTTCAGGGATGCGACCCACACCTGTCGCCATGATCTGCTCTGGCCCGGCGTTGGTGATCTCCCGGCCATTGGCCGAAACCCGGCCGCCTGTGCTGGGTCGTGTGCCTTCCAACACCTGCGCCAACTCCGATTGGCCGTTGCCCGACACGCCTGCTAATCCCAGTATCTCACCCGTCCGCACCTCGAAAGAGATCTCTTTCAGGGCGACAAGCTCCTTGCTGTCCAGGGCTGAAATCTTTTCCAGACGCAGGGCGATATCGCCTTGCCGGCCATTTACGTCGCTCTTGGTCACACCAAAGGTCTCGCGACCCACCATCATTTTAGCCAGATCAGCTTGGTTGGTCTCCGCCGTGTTGACTGTGCCCGCCAACTCGCCCGACCGCAGCACGGTAACTCGGTCGGTGATGGCCATGACTTCATGTAGCTTGTGGCTGATGAATATGACGGAGAGACCGCTATCACGCAAACGCTTGAGGCTCTCAAAAAGTTCATCTGCCTCTTGGGGAGCCAGCACCGCCGTGGGTTCATCGAGAATGAGCACCTTTGCGTCCCGATAAAGGGCTTTGATAATCTCTACCCGTTGCCGTTCCCCCACCGATAAGTTCTTTACCAGCGCCCGCGGCTCGATGGCGATGCCAAAGCGACGGGAGGCCTCGGCCACTTTGTTATGGGCGGCATCCAGGTCGATATTGAAGCGGTCGGTGTAGCCTAAGATGATGTTTTCGGTGACGGTGATGGGCGGGACTAAAGCAAAGTGCTGGGTGACCATGCCAACACCATGGGCGATGGCATGGCGCGGCGAACGGATATCGGCCATTTGCCCATCCACAAAGATGTCGCCTTCATCGGCATGATAGAGGCCATAAAGGATGCGCATCAGCGTGGTTTTGCCGGCGCCGTTTTCACCCAGAAGCGCCTGCACCTCACCCTTGCGCAGGGCAAAGTCCACAGCTCTGTTAGCCGTAATCGTCCCGAATCGCTTGGTGATTCCGCGCATCTCGACGGCGTAAGGTTCGTGGGGCATGGGATATCCAGGTGACTGTCATCTCGCAGATGACAGTCACCTTTTTGATGCAATATCTATTGTCTGCCCGACGATGCCGGCGGTTGCGATTCGGTGATGTCGACCCGGAAGAGGCCACTAACGATTTCCTGTTCCTTGTCCTGAACCATCTGCACCAGTTCGTCCGTGAGGTTGCACTTTACGTCGGTGTTGATGGGCGCAAGGCTGGCGCCGCCTTTGGCCACCATGCTGAAGTCCTTCAGATCCTGGGCGGTATACGTGCCGCCCGCAACCTGGCTAACGATGTATTGCACGGTTGGTTCCATGTGCCACACCGGGCCACTGACCACATAATCGGGGGCCAGTTCTTTCTGATCGCTCATGTTGCCAAAGGCGCAGAACCCATTGTCGGCCGCGGCTCCGATCACGCCGAAACGCTCGGCGAAGAGCACATCCGCCCCGGCGTCGATCTGGGCCAGCGCCGCTTCTTTGGCTGCCGCCGGATCGAACCAGCTATTGATAAAAGTGGTCTTCACGTCTACGTTCGGGTTCACCGATTCCGCCCCGGCGATGAAGGCGTTGACGATGCGGTTGACCTCGGGCACAGGCAGGCCACCCACCACGCCAATCACGCCGCTGTCGCTGATGCCACCTGCGAGCATGCCGCTGAGATAGGCCGGTTCGTGAATCCAGTTATCGAATACCGAGAAATTAGGGTTGGCTGGGCCGCCGCCCGAGCCAAAGACAAATGCGATTTCGGGATAATCGGCGGCGACACGACGCACGGCTTCTTCATTACCGAAGGCGTCGCCAAAGATAACATCAGACTCGTTCTCTTCAGCCACCTCCCGCAGGATACGTTCCATATCGCCGGCATAGCCGATGTCATCTGTGTAGCTGTATTCGATTTGCCCGGCTTCTTGGGCTGCATTCAGGGCGGCGTGGATGACACCATCCCAGGGTTCCTCGATGGCGGTGGCGTAAGCGCCGAACACAGATACGGGGCCGTCGTCGTCTACTGCGGCAGGTTCGGCAGGCGCGGGCGCGGGAGCAGCGGGGAGCGGTGCACAGGCAGCGATGATTGCGAGCAGGGCAATGCTTGCCAGCAAGATAACGATTTTGCGAGACATGGGTGTCCTCCTAATGCTTGGGTAAGGACTTAGGACAGAATAACTTGCCGATTTGCTTAACTGAAATGACGGTAGAGTTCCGCACGTTATTGAATTCTCAGTCCAAAGTGGTGGGTGGAACGATTAATAGAGCGGAGCTTGGTGTCCCCTTTACAGAATTATAGCCGAGAACGGCGACAGGGTTCAAAAAGAGGTGCGAGCAGCGATAGATGTCTGACGTCGTTTGACCTGAGTTGTCTTCGTTAGAGCGCTCGAAAGAGGTAGATCAACTTTCAGGGGTCAGGATCTCCTCTTCGTAGGCGCTGTGGACCATGAGAACAGTGCCAATAGCGCTGACCATGCCATTGAGACGCTGTGCATAGGCGTCTGCGGCGTCCGCTTCGACGCGATTGATGCCCAGCAATGTCAGGTCGGTGTTCCGACTATACTCTCGCACTGTCTTGGCAATAGGAAGGGTCTCTGGAGTGACCACCACCAATGGTTCAGCATCCACACGCACAGCCTCAAGCAATCTCCGCAGATGCGCTTCAGTTTGTTCGCGTCCTTCGCTGTTGTGTATCACGCGTAATAGCCGGATCTGAGCATCACGCCAGGTGGGGTGTTGTTTGATAATATGAGCCAGTAGCAGCATCAGATCGGCGTTGCGGCTGCGTCCTCGCCACCAGACGTCAATCACGCGGTGTTTGCCAAATCCACGCTTTTCATCCCATTGCAAAAAAAGAACGGATTTTCCGAGAGACAGCAAATTGTCGAGCAATCGTAATTGTTGCGCCTGTCCCGAATCTGCTCTGCTCCAACCTAGCAGGACGCTGTTTGGTTCCAAACCGCCTACGCCGTGCGACTGGGCTACGGTCAGTGCTCCGGTGAAGAAATCGGGCACAATGTCCGCTTCGGCGAACGCGGTCATATTTCGATCCAGGATGTAAGTACGGATCTGGCGGCGAGCGGTACGGCGCAAGCCTTGGTTTGCGATCTGTTTCACATCGCCCACCAGAAGCTGGAAAAAGGAGACGATGCCCCGGCCATAGCTTAACCATTCGGCCATCTGCACCAACTGTTCGCGGTTGTGCGGTTGCCCGGTGAAAACCAGAATGTTGGGACGCCAGTTACGCACATGGTAGCGCATGCCTTCCAGATTAAGAAGGGACCATCTGGCCAGGGTGAACCAGATACCGTTACGCACATCGCCCCAGGTGCGGGACAGCGAGCGCCGCTCCAGGTAAAAATAGATGCCAGCGCTTAAGATAACGGCAATGATGGTTGCAGGCACATTAATCAGGAACATGGCCCCATAACACCCCAAAGCGCCAAGTAGTGAAAGCGACCAGTGAATCTTAAAGCGCGGTCTGAAACTGGGATTGCCCACAAGGCGCTCGATGCCCGCCACCAGATTTGTCATGCCATAGGTGTTCAAAAAGAACATTGTGATAATCGGGGCGACGAAGTTCAGATCACCCGCCCAGATCACGATCAAGGCGATTACAGCGCTGATGAGCAGCGCCAGTCTCGGTTCGGTGGCACTGCCCAATTGCGCTGCCAGCTTTTTGGGAACCACGCCATCTTCGGCGATCGCTTGCAATGTGCGGGGCGCTGCCAAGATGCTCCCCAGAGCTGAGGAGAGCGTCGCCGCCCACACGCCCACTAGAATCAGGGCAGGGATCACGGCGATCTCGCTCATGATGAAGGTGTTGTCGATCAGTTCCTCGGAGGTGGCGTGCGTGGCCAGCCAGATCACGGCAGCAATATAGATGATCGCTGTTACCAGAATGGAGGCCATGGTGCCGATGGGGATGCTGCGGCTGGGGTCTCTTAGATCCCCAGACATGCTTGACCCTACGGCGATACCAGTTACTGCCGGGAAGAATACCGCGAACACCAACCAGAAAGAAACGCCTTCGCTGAAGTTGGATTGTAGATTGGGTTGGATAAACGAATCCCAGCCACCTGCAAAAAAGGAAACGAGCGCCGCAGCCAAAATCGCCAGGATGACATATTGGATCTTGATGGCGAAGTCCGCCCCAATCCAGGCGATGATAGTGAAAGTGAGAGCGATAGCCGTGGCGATGAGCCGAGGGTCGATCTCTTGGAAAAAGGTGAGAAATTGTAGGGCCTCGGTGAAGCCGATGATGTAAAAGGCGATGGATATCGCCTGAGAGAAATAGAGCGGAATACCGATTGATCCGCCGATTTCCAGGCCCAGTGTGCGAGAAATGATATAATAATTGCCCCCCGCCCGTACGTTCATGCTGGTGGCGATAGAAGAAAGGGAGAGGCCGGTCAGAAATGAAATAGCATTGGCGATAACGACAATGATCAGGGCGCCCACCATGCCGGCCTGCCCCACCACCCATCCTGTCCGTAAGAACAAAATGATGCCGAGAATGGTCAGCACATTGGGTGTGAAGACACCACCAAACGTGCCGAATCGTGCCTTTGTTTGTGAGTTGTTGGGGGAGGTGGTTGTGGTCATGGATCTAGGCGGCGCCGAACGCCGATGATAACAGGTAACTTGGCACTGCAATAGCAGAGCATACTCGCGAATTCATCCTCTCTGCAAGCAGTGCACGTGGTCTGAACGGTGCTGAGCCGGGATAGGCAGTCGAATTAGGGTATTCGAGATCATCTCGGTGCAAGGCTCGCAACATACGTGGCCGCATGCTAAACTGCTGCTCTTATGATCCGCATCGACGGTTCCCAGGGCGAGGGCGGTGGCCAGGTCCTGCGCAGCAGCCTGACCCTATCCATCCTCACACAAACGCCATTTCACATCACGCGTATCCGCGCAAATCGCTCGAAACCAGGTCTGCGCCCGCAACATCTGGCGGCGGTGCGGGCGGCCGCGGCCATTAGCCGTGCGCAAGTGCAGGGCGCCGATCCAGGCTCGACCTCACTCCAGTTCCGGCCAGGACGCGTGCAACCGGGCGCCTACCAATTCGATATCGGTACGGCCGGCTCGACCTCCCTTGTGTTTCAGACCCTGTTCCTACCTCTGGCTTTGGCTGCTGAACCCTCCCAACTTACGATCACCGGCGGTACACATGTGCCCTGGAGTCCCTGTTACCATTATCTCGAGCGTCAGTGGTTGTCGGTGCTGCACGCTTGTGGTTACCGGGCCCGTCTTCGACTCGATCAGGCGGGATTTTATCCCAAAGGCGGAGGGCGGATTCGGGCGACCATCCAGCCGGTTGCTACACTGACGCCGTTCGATCTAAGTGCATGTGGCCGACTGGAAATGGTTAGCGGCCTCTCCATAATCGCCAATCTTCCCGCTCATATCGCTCGACGGCAGCAAGAGCAGGTCGAGCGCAGGCTCAGGGGTCGGGTGCCAGATTTGCAGGTCGAGACAGCGACTCTGGCTTCGCCAGGCCAGGGCACGGCAGTTTTTTTGCAGGCAATCTACCAGACGGGATGTGCTGCATTCACCGCCTTAGGCAGGCGGGGCAAACCGGCTGAGCGTGTCGCCGACGAGGCTGTCGATGCACTCGACATGTTTTTAGCAACGGGCGCGGCCGTCGACAAGCACCTGGCCGATCAGCTCATCTTGCCCTTGGCACTGTTGCCGGGCGAGTCTACATTTACAACGGCTGAGATCACACAACACCTACTCACCAATATCGATGTCGTGCAATCCTTTTTGCCGGTCAGCATCGACGTTCAAGGAGCGTTGGGTAAGCCTGGCGCCATCCGTATTGCATGACGCTTGTGCCAGTGGCGGCGATAGAGATTGATTGGTATCATGAAGGGAACATGTTTTTTTCTGATTCTATCGGATTCTGTGGTTACCTGTCATGGTGTCACCCTGAGCGGGTCAAATACACAACTTTCACGGTTTCGAGACGCTAGCGAAGGGTCTCGCGGTCATGAAACGAGAGATTCTTCGCTGGAATTGACTTATTATTGAGCATTTCTTCGTTAAAAACGATGAAT
>JAAENL010000200.1 GCA_024224435.1 Halieaceae bacterium | reverse complement strand
CTGGACTGTGGGTGTGGATGGCGGCGACACCGGCAGCATGCTCTACACCGAGAATGTCAACCTCAAGAGTGGTATCCGCCTGATCGGCAGTGGCGCCGAGACCAGTATCATCAACGGTAACGGCAGCGGCTCGGTGCTCACCCTCAATGGCGTGACTGACGTCGAAATCACCGGCTTTACCATCACAAATGGCGGCTCCAACAGCAGCGACGCCGGTGTGCTCGTTACCGGCGCTTCCAACAACATCACCCTCACCTACAACATCATCGGCGGCTACGATTCGCAGATTGGCAGCTTTGGCAATGACAATGCCGGGGTCGTGTTCCAATCCAGTTCTTCCGGATCTATATCCTTCAACACTGTCGTTCATAATGTCGGCAGTGGAGTCGTCGTCGATGGCTCTGATTCCTGGCTCAACGCCCGCTACAACATCATCGCCCTCAACGATGTTGGGTTTGATAACAGAGGCGGGGGTCAGATCTTCAACCGTTACAACCTGCTCTTCAACACCGATTCTTCCTGGTGCTCGACCTGCCAGAATTACGCGGGCACAGTAGCGCAGGGTTTGGGCGAACGCACTAGCGATCCTATGTTTGCCAATGCTGGCCATGGCGACTACCGCCTGACTACATCTTCTCGCGCCATGGATGCCATTCCTGCCAGTGAATATCTGGCGGCGCCCAATGGCGGCGGTAGCAAGGCCGACATGGGTTATCGCGAACTGCTGGCTGTGCCCGCCACCCTGCTATTGGGCAAGGAAGGCAACTCCTGTGGCCTGGGCAG
>JAAENL010000199.1 GCA_024224435.1 Halieaceae bacterium | reverse complement strand
GGAGACCTCGTGCCATATTACGCAATGGAATGACGCCAACGGCATCCGATCTACTGGCTTTAGGTTTCATCCGTGAATCCTCAAGATACAGTTCCAGCCTGATAGTTTAGCCGTGCCCTGCAGCCCTACAATGGGCACGGTCAGCCATATACGGCCAACGGCTATTCCTGCGCGCACAAGTAGCGATTTTGCAAAAGGCTGTATACACTTCGACCTTGATTTTTATTACGGGACGCCACCATGAACCTCGCTTGGAACCTGTGCGATGCCAGCATTATGGGCAACGAAGCCTCAATGTATGCCCTGTTCAAAGAATTGCGTGACGAAAATCCCGTTGCGTATGTCGATCATCCGGACTTCGAGCCCTTCTGGGCCATCACTCGCTACGAAGACATCAAAGCCATCAGCCAGAACAATGCGGAATTCATCAACAACCCCCGTACCGTACTGATCCAAAAAGAGTTCGAGCAGGCGCTCTTGTCCAAATTCGGAACGCGCAACGGGCTGGAAACGCTCATTCACATGGACGACCCCAAGCACCGCAAACTGCGCAATGTCACGAGGAATTGGTTCAAACCCGGGCCTATCGAAAGCCTGTCCGACAACGTGGAAACCATCGCCCGCCAATATGTGGACAAAATGCAGTCAATGGGCGGCGAGTGTGATTTTGTCAGGGATATCGCCCTGCTTTACCCACTCAGAGTGATCATGGCCATTATCGGGGTAGCACCTGAGGAAGAGGGCATGATGCTGAAACTGACGCAAGAGTTGTTTGGCGGCCAGGACCCCACACAGTCACGCGGTGACAATGTCGATGATGGTCTCAACGTTCTCATGGATTTCTTCGCCTATTTCACCGACGTGGTCGAAGATCGCAAGCAAAACCCCGGCGACGACCTCGCCTCAGTGCTCGCGAATGCCCTCGTCGATGGTGAGCCCCTTGAGCAACTGGACCAGATCAGCTATTTCATTATTACCGCCACAGCGGGTCACGACACCACCTCCGCTACCGTGGGCGGCGGCATGAAGGCCTTGATGGAACACCCGGACCAACTCGAAAAGCTGCGCAATAACCCGTCGCTGGCAAAGCAGGCCGCCAGAGAAATGATTCGCTGGACATCGCCGGTGCGTCACATGATGCGCACGACCACAAAAGATGTGGTACTGCAGGGACAAACCATACGAGCGGGGGAAAGCCTGTGCCTGTGGTATCCGGCAGCGAACCGTGATGAGCGCGCAATAGACAATCCGGATGTCTTCGATATCGAACGAGATAACCGTCTGCAGATGGCTTTTGGATTCGGCGGGCACATGTGCCTGGGCCAACATCTGGCCATACTTGAGGTCGAGCGATTTTTCCAGACACTGCTACCGCGCCTGTCACACATTGAGATGGTGTCAGAGCCAGAGTGGGTGCAGGCAAATTTTGTCGGCGGGCTGAAATCGATGCCTGTTCGTTACGCCTTTAATCCCGAGTAAGCAGGCACCTTTTGCGACGTGAATCGACCTCTGTAGCAAACCATTAGCCACCGAAATGGCCGACGGCTGGGCTAATGGCTGACTTCCCGGTACATTTGATCACCAGTGCATCGCTGCGTTATCGATAAAAACCAGTTTGTTAGCGCAAAAACCCGCACGCAAACAGGGCCGTTTGCCAACTAGTCGGCCGTCTGTGGGCTATTCCGACGGCCATACCATCATCACAGCGGCTCTCGCCCATATTTTTTACGAAATTACCGTCGGCGAACTTGTTTCGAGGCGTCAAGAACACGACAATAGCGCCGATTTTGCGCTGCAGCCTCGCAATTTTGTAGCCGCATTTTATTGGCTCGCCTTGCAGCGCCAAGAGTTGCAGCGTACTGACATTTCGTCCGTAGATAGGGCAGCGATAAATCAGTGGCTGAAATGTAGGATCTTCGGCAACCGCGGGCCTGTGACTGGCCCACCAGAGTGCCGCCCGATCCCAGCATTGGGCCCATCGTGGGGTGAATCAGAATTTATCATTAAATACAACAAGTTAAGATTTTTTTCGCGCGTTCAAATGTGCCCAAAGTCTTGACTTTAACGACCCGGGTGGTATTGTTCCCGCCCCGCTCGACATTGCCCACCAGCGCCTTTGACCGGCCACAGCAGGGAAGCAAATGCTTCCTCTCACCGCCGGTCCCTTGGTACTGGTTTTTGTATGGTTTCAGCGGCCATAATCCGCACCACCAAATGAGTTAAAAAGGCATGATGAACAAAAGAATTGACGGTAAAACAGGATTTCCCGCCCGGCACGGACTGTATGACCCTGCCCAGGAAAAAGACTCCTGTGGCGTTGGCTTCGTGGCACACATCAAAGGCGTGCCCAGCCATGAAATTCTGACTGATGCCTACCACATCAACTCCCGCATGGATCACCGTGGGGGCTGTGGTTTTGAGGAGAATACCGGAGACGGCGCGGGCATCATGACCGCAATACCGCACAAGTTTTCGCAGAAAGTCGCCGGCGAGCTGGGCATCGAGCTCGGCGAGCCCGGCACCTACACAATCGGCAACGTTTTTCTTCCACTGGACGTAAACGCCCAAGCAGCATTGAAAGCATTTTTGGCGGACTTGTTGCAAGAACAGGGCCTTAGTCTGCTGGGATGGCGCGAAATGCCGATCCTTCCTGAAGAGGCGAACATCGGGCCGGCCGCGCTGGAGGCCATGCCCTACATCACGCAGGTTATTGTGGGCGGTGGCATTGCCGGCGATCATAATTTTGATCACGGCCTGTATGTAGCCCGTAAAAAATTCATGCGTTACGGCCGCGAGACATACCCCGATGACACAGTCTATGTGTGCAGCCTTAATTCGCGGATTTTAGTCTATAAAGGCATGCTGACGCCTAGCCAGCTCTTCCCTTTTTATCCAGATTTGCAGGATGAGGATTATGAGAGCCACCTGGCCATGGTGCACTCCCGATTTTCCACCAATACTTTTCCCTCCTGGGATCGCGCACAGCCCAACCGTTTCATGAGCCACAACGGGGAGATCAACACGCTGCGCGGCAACAAGAACTGGATGACTGCGCGTCAGGGTGTAGCTGCCAGCGAGCGTTTCGGTGACACGATTGCCGACCTGTTCCCCATCGTGGAGCCCGACTGCTCAGACTCAGGCTCCTTCGATAACGTATTGGAATTCTTGCTCATGTCGGGTCGAACCCTGCAGGAGTCCATTATGATGATGATTCCCGAGGCATGGCAGCAAGACAAGAACATGCCGCGTGAGAAGAGGGATTTCTACGAGTACAACTCGGCATTGATGGAGCCCTGGGATGGTCCAGCATCCATTGCCTTTACCGACGGCCACTACATCGGTGCAGTACTGGACCGCAACGGGCTGCGTCCGTCTCGCTACTACGTAACACACGACGACAAGGTCATCATGGCCTCTGAGGTGGGAGTGCTGCCGGTCGACCCTGCGAACGTGAAGCTGAAAGGCCGGCTGCAACCGGGCAAGATGTTCCTCGTAGATTTTTTCAAAGGCCGCCTGATTCCTGACGAAGAGCTCAAGCAGGAGTTCGCCACCAAGCGTCCCTACGGACAGTGGCTGGCAGAGCAAAAGCTGGAGTTGTCCGACTTGCCGCCAGACGATGCAGAGTTGCACTACGACCCTGAAACGCTCGTACAGCGCATGCAGGCATTTGGTTATACCGTGGAGACCATGCAATTCATGCTGCTGCCACTGGTAACCGAAGCTCGCGACCCACTCGGCTCCATGGGTAATGATAGTGCACTGGCGTGCCTGTCCGACAAGTCGCGCATGATTTACGACTACTTCAAGCAGTTATTCGCCCAAATCACCAATCCACCTATCGATTCCATCCGCGAAGAGGTGGTGATGTCCCTGGCTTGTTTCATCGGTCCCGAGGGCAACTTGCTGGAGACCACACCAGAACACGTGCACCGCCTGGAATTGCACCACCCGGTAATTTCCAACGACGAGCTCACTCATATAAAGAATATTGAACGCGACGGCTGGGGCTCCAAAACCATCGATATCACGTTCGAGAAAGACAGTGGCGACGCAGGCATGATGGCGGCACTTGATCGAATCTGCAGCGAGGCCTCGGAGGCAATCAACGAAGGATTTTCCTTTATCGTTTTGTCCGACCGCAATATCAGCGCATCGCGCATGGCGCTGCCCGCCTTGATCGCTTGTGGCAACGTACACCACCACCTGGTAGCACGACAGGAACGCACCCGGGTAGGCATCATCATGGAAACCGGCGAGGCACGCGAGGTGCATCACCATTGCCTACTGGTGGGCTATGGCGCAGACGCTATCAACCCCTACGTCGCCTTTGAAGCTATCTGGCAAGCACTGGAAGACGGCCTGCTGGATAAAAACACCTTCCCCAACAGTACCGCCATCGTCAAGGCATACCAGAAAGGCGTCGCCAAAGGCATGCTGAAAGTCATGGCGAAAATGGGTATCTCTACTCTGCAATCGTACAAGGGCGCGCAGATTTTCGAGGCAGTGGGCCTCGCCGACGAGATCGTCGATCGATGCTTCGTCGGCACCGCCAGTCGTGTGCAAGGAGTCGGCTTCGGCGTTTTATTCGAGGAAATGAAGCGCCGTCATGAAATAGGTTTTCCGGCACGCAGTGAAAATCTCATTCCCGTGTTGCCTAACCCTGGAGACATTCACTGGCGACGTGGTGGCGACAGCCACATGTGGGATCCCGAGACTATTTCCAACCTGCAAATAGCAACGCGCACCAATAATGAAGATGCCTACTGGAAGTTTGCCGATCATGCCAATAGGGAGTCGACGCGTCGCGCCACGTTCCGCGGCCTGATGACGTTCAAGGAAACCGGCAACGCGATTGACCTCTCCGAAGTCGAATCCGCAGCGGCAATCGTCAAGCGTTTCTGCACAGGCGCGATGAGCTATGGGTCTATATCGGCCGAGAGCCACGAAGCACTGGCCATTGCCATGAACCGCCTGGGCGGTAAATCCAACACCGGTGAAGGGGGCGAGGATGTGGCGCGCTTCTCACCGATGGAAAACGGAGACTCCAAGCGCTCCGCTATCAAGCAAGTCGCCTCGGGACGTTTCGGCGTAACGATCTGGTATCTGGCCAACGCAGACGAAATCCAAATTAAAATTGTGCAGGGCGCCAAGCCCGGTGAAGGGGGCGAACTGCCCGGGCGCAAGGTTGACCAGATCATCGCCGACATCCGTCACTCCACCCCAGGCGTGGGCTTAATCAGCCCTCCCCCGCACCACGATGTTTACTCCATTGAGGATATTGCACAACTAATCCACGATTTGAAGAATGCCAATCGCGAAGCCCGCATCAGCGTCAAGCTGGGTTCTGAAATAGGCGTTGGAACTATCGCCGCAGGCGTCACCAAGGCGAAAACGGATCACCTGGTCATCGCTGGCCACGATGGTGGTACCGGCGCCTCTCCGATTACTTCGATCAAGCACGCAGGTCTGCCCTGGGAACTGGGGATTGCCGAGACACACCAAACGCTGGTGAAAAATAACCTGCGCTCGCGTGTCGTATTGCAAACAGACGGGCAAATCAAGACCGGCCGGGACGTCGCTATGGCGTTCCTGCTCGGCGCTGAGGAAGTGGGCTTTGCAACTGCGCCGTTGGTCACTCTGGGCTGTATCATGATGCGCAAGTGTCACCTCAACACCTGCCCTGTCGGTATCGCTACACAGGATCCGGAGCTTCGCAAAAAGTTCTCTGGTAGCCCCGATCACGTAGTGAACTATTTCTTCATGGTGGCCGAAGAATTACGCAAAATCATGGCAGACCTTGGCATCCGCTCGGTTAATGAAATGGTCGGCAGGGTCGATTTGCTCGAAGCCGCCGAAGCAATCGACCATTGGAAAGCCAAAGGATTGGACTTCAGCAGCATGCTGACGCCAGCCGAAATTGTCTACGAGGGGACTGAGGTCTATCGCACCATCGAACAGGACCACGGGCTGGACAAAGCGCTCGACAACGTGCTGATCGAAAAAGCTCAGCCGGCGATTCTCCGCGGCGAGAAAGTTCAGATCGAGAGCGATATCATCAACATCAATCGCGTGGTCGGGACTATGCTGTCCCACGAGGTAGCCAAAGCCACCAATGGCAAGTTACTGCCCGACGACACCATTCATGTAAAACTGAATGGCTCCGCCGGACAGAGCCTCGGTGCTTTCCTCGCAACAGGCATCACTCTCGAAGTGGAGGGAGATGCCAACGACTACGTCGGCAAGGGCCAGTCCGGCGGGCGAATCATTGTCTATCCGCCACGGCAGAGCACGTTTAAAGCAGAAGATAACATCCTGATTGGCAACGTAGTGATGTACGGTGCCACGTCCGGTGAGTCGTACTTCCGCGGTATCGCCGCGGAACGTTTTTGCGTGCGCAATAGCGGGGCCACTGCTGTCGTTGAAGGCGTAGGCGACCACGGTTGTGAATACATGACCGGCGGGCGAGTCGTCGTACTGGGTAAGACCGGTAAAAATTTCGGCGCCGGGATGAGTGGCGGAATCGCCTATGTCTGGGACCGTGATGGAGACTTTGCCAGCTTGTGTAACTTTGGCACCTTCGAGTTGGAGCAAATGGAAGATCCCAATGATGTTGAGGAACTGCGTCAGCTGATCGAAAATCACAAGGCCTACACCGAGTCCACCACGGCCGCACACATACTCGATAACTGGGACGCTGAACTGTCCCGATTTGTGAAAGTCATGCCTACGGACTACAAGCGAGTCCTGGCGGAAATGGCACAGGAAAACGTAAAAACCGCTGCAGTCGGTTCCTAGCAGGAATAGAAGAG
>JAAENL010000198.1 GCA_024224435.1 Halieaceae bacterium | reverse complement strand
AGCAAGTATGGACGACAATCATTGCGCAAGATAGCGCAGGCAACGGGTCTAACAAAAGACAGTGTGGCTCGCAGTATGCATCAGCACGACCTCGTAGGGTGTAAATACCTCGCCCAAGGCGTTTGAGACAGCTCAGCACCAGTCCAGCTCGCATATCAAGTTTCAACGAATCGTCCATCACAGCGAATCGTCAGGCATATGCGGTCAGTACTCGATGCCAAAGCGCCTTGAGAGGACCGATCAGCATACATAAATCCGGTAGGGGCGCGAAGAACGAACCGCAGTGACGGTTAGATGCTATACACCTCCACGCACATCCAATCAGGCCTATGACAATGCCAAACCAATCGGTACTCTACCGTAATCGTTGATGATCCCACCTAATATCTGGCGACGCCTCACCACACCTTCAGCCTCAGGCGACGTGCGCGGCACTGGCGACTGCTGTGCCAACCCTTGGTGCGGCCTGCGGATGTTGTAGTACCTGATGAATTCGTTCAGCACGCGCCGAAGGTGCGCTTCGTTCCAGATCAGGATGTGGTCAAGACACTCACTGCGTGCAGTCAAAACCCATCTTTCAGCGAATGAATTCGCATTGGGCGCCTGGTAGGGTGTGCGCAAGATCTTT
>JAAENL010000197.1 GCA_024224435.1 Halieaceae bacterium | reverse complement strand
TCACGCAGATCAGGCTCAACAGATAAAGGTAAATCAAGTTTCATCGATTGGCGCTCAGCAAATGCCTGGCACCGAAGCAGCGGCGAAGTAACAATGCGAGTCCAGCCAGAGGGGGGCGTGATCGCCCGCTCCATTTGTTGCCAGCCCTCACCATTGAGCATGACGTCTGTTGTACCACGGTAAATATCGCCACCCTCACAGCGCCCGTGACGCAGCAAGTCAACGGTGGTCACACTTTCGCCATTGTCGCTCAAATCGAGGCCTCTCCATCGGCAACACCCGCCTCGGCAAAAGTCGCCATTTCCGCATGCAGGGCACAGGCCGATTGCAGCAACGGCAATGCGGTCGCGGCGCCGCTACCTTCTCCGAGGCGCATACCCAGGTCGAGCAGAGGCTCGGCATCCAGGGCTTTTAGCAAATGACGATGGCCTGGTTCTTCAGAGCGGTGTGCAAACAGCAACCAGTGCCGAACCCCCGGATTTATACGGCAGGCCACCAACGCAGCAGCAGTACAGATATAGCCGTCCACCAGGGAGGGAATACGCCGCTGCGCGCAAGCGATATACGCGCCGGTGAGAGCGGCGATTTCAAGTCCACCAAGACGGCGCAATATATCGAGGGCATCGGAAGCGGCAGTTTGGTGCAGATCCAAACCGCGCTGCACCGCCGCACGCTTCACCGCCAGCGCCGCATCGTCAATACCAGTGCCTCGGCCTACGGTGGCCTCGGGCGGCAAATCCAACAGTGCACTGACCAGTGCCGCCGCCGCTGTGCTATTGCCAATGCCCATTTCTCCGCCGATAAAAATATCCGCCACAGTGGGCGCAGCGTCTGCACCGCACTGCAACGCCTGGTGCATCAGTGCAGGGCTCATAGCTGCGGTTTTGCAAAAATTTGCAGTTCCCGGTGCAAGCTGCAGATTGATCACGCCAAGCGTGTCTTGCACAGCCGTCGCGGTCCCCAGATTCACTACACTGAAGTCGGCGTCCGCGAGGCGCGCAAGCACCGCGATCGCAGCCCCGCCGGCAGCAAAGTTCAGGATCATCTGACCCGTCACAGCTTGGGGAAATGCCGATACGCCCTCCTCTACCACCCCGTGGTCTCCCGCGAATACGCAAACAGATACGTTATCGACACGCGGCATCACGCAATCCTGCCAGCCAGCGAAGTCGACGGCTATCTGCTCCAGCCGACCAAGCGAACCCGGTGGTTTGGTCAAGCGCTGCTGATGCACTTGGGCAGCATCTCGGGAGCGCACCGACGGGGCAGGTACGGTCGCCCACCACTGGCTCACGCGGGTGTCTCCGATGATTTCAAGTTCACCGGCAGACCCGCCACCGTGAGCGTGACTTGCTGGCATAGCTGTGCCACGCGCTGATGCAAAAAACCTGATTCATCCACGAACCGACGCGTCAGTTCACCCAGTGGAACCACACCAAGGCCAGTCTCATTGCTAACCAGAATCACGTGGCCGGATAACCCTGGCAGCGTATCCAGCAATGCAGCACTTTCAGCCTTCCAGCAATCTTCGTGCAGACAATTGCTCAGCCACAGGGTAAGGCAATCGACCACAACGCAACGTCCCTCTCCCTGATGTGAGCGCAAAGCAGCAGCCAGCGCAACAGGTTCCTCCACAAGGTGCCAATCGGTTCCGCGGCGCTGCCGATGGTGGGCAATACGGGATGCCATCTCTTTGTCGCCCGCTGTTGCAGTAGCGAGGTAGACCATGTCCAAACCAGATGCTTTGGCACGCCCCTCCGCCAGGGCGCTTTTGCCCGAGCGGGCACCGCCCAGTATCAATTCACAGAAACCGCTCACGACTGCCTCTCCTGTCATGTAATCACCAGAGGTTTACCGCTTAACGGGTGTGCGCCGATTTTGGCATCCACCTGAAATATTTTCTTGATCGTGTCTGCAACGAGCACCTCCTCCGGGGTACCGGACGCGACAATAGCGCCACACTGCAACAGCACCATCTGGTCCGCGCAACGTGCCGCCAGGTTCAGGTCATGAATAACTATCAGGATACCCACCTCACGGATAGCGAGGCTTTTCACAATATCCAGCGTCAACTGCTGGTGCGCAAGATCAAAACTGGAAGTGGGCTCGTCCAGCACCAGATAGCGATGTCCCAGTGGCGAGGGCTCCCAGATTTGCGCAAGCACGCGAGCCAGATGCACACGCTGTTTTTCGCCACCGGACAGCTGGGTGTAAACGCGATCCGCCAGGTAATCGCCGTCAACTGCGCGCAACGCCTCGGCAACAATCGCCCTGTCCTGCGTCGCGCCGGTATCATGAGGTGTGCGCCCCAGCATAACCACTTCCTTCGCAGTGAAGGGAAAATTCAGAAGAGAATGCTGGGGCAGCACCGCAAGGGTTCGCGCTCGCTCTACTGCAAGCCAGTCATGAAGGCCACGTTGGTTGAGGTGAACCTCTCCCTTGTCCGGCGTCAGTTCCCCTACCAGCACCCGCAAAAGACTGGTTTTTCCCGCACCATTGGGGCCGAGTACGGCAGTCACCTCGCCGGGCTCGACAACGAGATTCACATTGTCCAGTAGCGGAAATTCGGCCACTCGCAGTGATAATCCTGTTGCCGAAAGAGCCATGATCAGGACACCTCGTACTTGCGCTTTTGCACAAGTAAAGAAAAGAAAAAGGGCGTTCCCAACAGGGCGGTAAGAATACCCGTGGGCAATTCCGAAGGGGCGACAACCACTCGGGCCACCGTGTCTGCCAAAACCAGTAAAATAGCGCCCAGCATTGCAGTGGCCGGCACCAAGTAGCGATGATCGGGCCCAATGACAAGACGCACCATATGCGGCACGATCAGGCCGACAAAAGAAATCGTTCCCGCCACCGCAACCGCTATACCAATCGCCAGCGCTGTCATCAGAATCAGTTTGCGCTTCACGATGTCTACATTGATGCCGAGATGACGAGCCTCTGATTCGCCCAACAAGAACGCGTTAAGCGCTGCCGCCTGACGAGGCATAATGGTCATAACTATTATTACCGCCAGCGCGGCAATCCATACACGGGGCCAGTTGGCCGCATCGAGACTGCCCATTTGCCACAGGCTAATACGTCGCAGCATCTCGTCGTCAGCAACAAAAGAGAACAGGCTGTTAAGCGCGCCAGCCAAGGCACTGATAGCGATACCCGCCAGCAGCATTGTAGCGACAGAAGTGCCTGTAGTGGAGGTCGCCAGACGGTAAACAAGCAGCACTGCCAGAAAGCCACCACCAAAAGCGCCGACGGCAACCAGTGACAAACCGGCAAATTGACCACCTTGCAGCAGGGCGCCACCCCCCAGCACGATCATCAGGCTGGCGCCGGCAGAAGCGCCGCTGGAGACGCCGATTAACGACGGGTCAGCCAATGGATTACGAAACAAGCCCTGCATGGCGGTGCCACATACCGCGAGACAAACCCCTACCAGTGCCGCGAGAAGGACTCGTGGCAATCTTATCGCGAACACGATAAGCCCATCCTGCGTACTGGGCACCCCACTGAACAGTTCCGCCGTCGCAGTCAGTAGCCCGGCTGGCGTTATCAGTATTGGCCCCATCATCATTGCTAAAAGCAAAAGAGGCACCAATGTGGCCGCAAGTGCACAGAGCAGACGATGGGGAGACATCAGGCGCATGATCCCGCCTCTTCCCCATAGGCTAGCGATCCACGAATCGTCTGCATCACCATGATCGCGAGACGCTCACCCAGCAGGGTATGCTTGCCAGCAAAACTTACAGGATCGCCGCTGTTGCCAGAGAATACTGCCACGGCATCGGTACCGGTACCCGTCGCGAGACCGCCGCTGACAGGGCTCACAATGTTCAGCTCATGCAGAATCGCCACCTTGGCTTCCGTCGCTACAGTGATCATCTCTATCATGGCGTGGTCCGAAATCCGGGCGTCGGTCATTACACACAGGTTAATCGTACCTCGTTCAACAGGCACTGCCTGCAGCTGACGATACTCTGCCCTGTCGCCGGCGCGGCGCGCATTCTCCAAACCAGTCGTCACCAGAACGGCGAAATGCCGCCCCTGAATGTCTTCTCGACACAGACGTAGCGATTTCATCGAGGCGGCGGTCATCATACCGACCGTGACATCACCACAACCGAGCTTATCGCAAGCGGCCTGAAGAGTTACCGCGGGGTCTTCCAATCTGCTTTCGGCCTGTCTTTTGACTTTAAGATTGAGAAAATCGGTCGCTCTGGTAAACCCGCCATTTAATACAGCGGAGCTAACAACGCGGTGTGATGCGTCGCAATGCACATGCACATGGCTGGCCGTCTTCGACAAATAAACACCGTCCATAAGGGGTTGGCCGTCTTTGTCGCCGATGCTCATGTGGTCACCTCGGTGGAATAAGCCATCATGCGCAACGTCGCGAAAAAAGAGCGTCGCAATCGATTTCGCTCTCGAGTACGTCCGCCAGACGATCCAGTTCTCGCTCGCGCAATGCCGCTACATCCAACTCTTCGCCCGCTACTCGCAGACCCGCCCAGGCCAGCAGGGCATCGCGTGAGGAGGGTTGGTCAAACAGGCCATGAAGGTAAGTGCCCAGCACCTGACCGTCTGCAGAGATAGCTCCATCATCGCGTCCCTCGCGCAAACGCACCGCCGGTCTCGCAAGCCCGACACCGCTGGAAATGCCACAATGAATTTCATAGCCTTCCACCGCCGCACCCGCGCTACCGCGCTCCCCGCTCGCCTCAAGATTGAGAGTGCCCCTGGCCTGGCGCAGCTGTTTCTGGCACCTCAACTCAGTCTCGATATCGAGCCAACCAAGGCCCTGCGTGAAACCTGGCGAACCCTCAATGCCCTCTGTGTCACATATCCCGTGCCCCAGCATCTGAAACCCGCCGCAGATCCCTATGACCTTTCCCCCGTAACGCAAGTGTCGGGTAATCGACTCGCACCAGCCATTATCGCGCAGCCAATTGAGGTCCATTCGCACATTTTTACTTCCGGGCAGAACTATCAAATCCGCAGCGGGGGGCTTGGCGCCCGGTCCCACGAACTGCAGATCTACCTGCGGATGCAGTCGCAGCGCATCAAAATCGGTGTGGTTGCTGATACGCGAGAACACCGGCACAACAACCGTCAGCACCTCTGCGCTGGCAGACAACTCCTGCGCGGTATCAATCGCGTCTTCAGCATCGAGGTGCAGGCCCTGCAAATACGGCAGCACGCCCAATACGGGCTTTCCCGTATTATCCTCCAGCCATTGGTTGCCAGACTGCAGCAAACCGATGTCGCCGCGGAATTTATTGATCACGAATCCACTCACGCGGTTCTGCTCAGAGTCGGACAACAGCGCCAGCGTGCCCACCAGGTGAGCAAATACGCCACCGCGGTCGATGTCGGCCACAATGATGACAGGACAATCGACTCGCTCGGCAAAACCCATGTTAGCGATATCCCTGTCACGCAGATTGATTTCTGCAGGGCTCCCTGCCCCCTCGACCACTATATATTCATAACGCTGTGTCAGGCGGCGATAGGAATCCAGCACCGCCTCCATCGCGGTTGTTTTAAAGTCGTGGTAGGCGCGCGCATCAAGGTGAGAGACGGCGCGCCCATGAATGATGACCTGCGCGCCGGTGTCACTGGTTGGCTTTAGCAGAACCGGATTCATATCCGTATGTGGCTCCAAACCACAGGCCTGCGCCTGCAGGGCCTGAGCACGACCGATT
>JAAENL010000196.1 GCA_024224435.1 Halieaceae bacterium | reverse complement strand
GTCCCGGCTGTAGCCGCTTTGAATTTATAAGTCATTAATTAATATCAATAAAAGTGATATTAATTGGTCATTGGAGAATGCCCTGATGTCAATTGACAGCACATTGCGTAGCGGGCAGGATGCAGGCATGGACAGAGAACACGAACTGTTGGAAAGGGCGGACCGACTCGTCGATGGCGGGGACTTCCGGGGCGCCATCAGTCTCCTTGAGGAGGCCGGGCGTTTTGACGATCCCGAACTGGCTCGCCATCTTGTAAACCTTCGCATCCAGGCCTATGCCAAGATGGAATGGCCAGAGCCCCATGACCACTGGCCGCCCCAGCACGATGGCCGATTTGACGGTGAAACCGGCTTCCCCGAAATACCGGCGGGTGAGCTTGATGTGGAGGCACTGAAAGCGGGTATCCTTGGGCGCGGTGGACTTATTGTGCGCGGCCTGATGGACGAGCGGCGCATCGGATCCATGCGCGAGAACATCGACCGTGTGTTGTTGGCGCGAATGGAAGCGTCCGACGAGGTGCCGGGCGCCGACACCAATCCCTGGTACCACCGATCGGAAAATGTGCGCGGTGGGCCTACCCAGTTCCGCGGCGGCCAGCGCTACACCACCATAGGCTCCGCGTGGAGTGTCGATAGTCCGCCGACCGCGTTTCAGCTCATCGAGTTTTACCGGGAAATCGGTCTGCCCGGCCTTCTGCATGGGTATTTCGACGAGGATCCCGTTTTGTCAGTGCGCAAGTGGGTAGTGCGCTGTGCTGCGCCGAACAACGGTGCCTCATCGGGGTGGCACCAGGATGGTTATTTTCTGGGTGATGCCTCCGCTATTCGTACCGCTAATCTGTGGATCGCGCTGACCGATTGCGGGGGTGATGCAGATGCCCCCGGGCTTGAAATTGTGGCCGGGGGAGAGCGAAAGATTCACGAGACTGGCACCCGCGGTTCGCCATTTAACTGGACAGTGGGTGAGGAGTTGGTTGATGAAATCGCCTTGACCAGCCCGGTGTTGTGCCCTCGTTTCAATGCCGGAGATGCCTTGTTCTTCGATCATTACAACCTCCATCGCACGGGTTTCGGGTTAAACCACACGAAAAATCGCTACGCGCTTGAAACCTGGTTTTTTGCGGGCTCTACCGCTCCGCACAAACAGCAACCGGTGGTGTTTTAGTCAGGGTCTGCCGTGATAATTGGCGATATCGGAATGCGAATAACGCACTGTTACGTCTATTGTGCAAAATCATCGCCGCGGCGGCACGCATGCGTTACGACAAGGAGTGGCTATGACCAGTGAAGCACCTGCTGCGGCTGACCCGGCGGTGATCGAGCGCTACCGTGGCGAGCTTGCCCGCGTCGATGAATTGACCTGCGCAGGGGACTACGCCGCTGCCATTGCGCTGTTACAAAACGTGGCGCGTAGCAGCGGCGATGAGGCATTGATGCAGCGCTTGATTGAACTGCGTGTAGTCGCCATGCCGCTGTTGGCTGACAAGGTAGACCCTCAGCCCATGTATGAGGCCAATGAACTTCTGGGTAAACCGGACGCAGTACGGGAACGACTCGACAAGGACGGCTACTTGTTCTTTAGAGATATTATTCCCAAAGAGCGATTGCGTTCACTGCGGGACGATATCACTCAAGTTCTGGCCGACGAGGGCTGGATAGAGAAGGGTGAGCGACGGATGCAGGCCCGAGCGATTTGCCGTCCTCGGCGCGAAGGGCAGCCCAAGTTTTTCAGGGCCCATGATCGTATTGTGAAACTGGAGGCGTTGCACAGTATGGGCCACGAACCACGCTTGCTGGATGTGATGCGACAAGCGCTGGGTGAGACCGCCTTTCCCCATCCGCTCAGCATTGTCAGGCTTGTATTCCCGGACAGTCCAGAGCTTGCGACTCCGCCTCATCAGGATTTTCCGAATAACCAGGGCACGCCCAAACTGACAGCCGCCTGGATGCCGCTGGCTGATTGTGATATCGAAGGTGGTTCACTGGCTGTTCTGGAGGGGTCTCACAAGTTTGGCCTGTTGCCCCTGAAGTTCCACCTCGGTGCCGGAAACCGCGCCGCTGTTCTCAGTGAGGAGGTCAAGGGCTGTCGCTGGGTTGGTGCAGACTTTAAGGCCGGGGACGTGCTTTTGTTTCCTTCCCTGACCGTCCATAAGGCGATGGAAAATGACACTTTGGAGACGATGCGGCTGTCGGTGGATTTCCGCTATCAAGTGGAGGGCGAGGCTCTCACAGAGGGGTGCCTGAAACCGCATTTTGACCGCGTCAGCTGGGAGGATATATACCGCGACTGGCAGTCAGAGGCTCTGAAGTACTACTGGCGTGATAAATCTTTTGATGTGGTGCCCTGGGATGAAAAGTTACACGCGCTGCCGGCGGATCATGTTGATGAAGCGTATGAGCAGACGCTCGCCTACAATATAGCCCTCACCCGGCGCAAAGAGGCCCGTGCTGCTGACGGTGGTGAGTAGTTCGTCCGGTGCACTCGCTTTTTGCTTATCTCACCGGCACCGCTACCAGGCCAGCGGTATCTGGTTCTTGGGGAATGCAGTCTCTCCAAAAAACCAGGTCTCGACTGCGTAACGCAAGCGACTGAAGTCGGCACGGTACTGCGTACGGTGAAGGTAGAAATGATCGAAGAAAAAAGCATCTCCTTCATTGAAGACGGGTTTGAGTGGTCCGTCTCGCTGAAGCTTTCTGGTCAGCTCATCGCTGACAGACCAGTCAAACTGAGCGCCGTCCGAGGAAACAATATCGTAGAGCCGCAGGGGAATAACATCCATGCCGGGCGCGCCGGTTTCGCCGCCGCAGCCACTTAACGGTATCCACATATTGATACTGTTGATGTCTGTGCCCATGAAAGCCCCATCCTGATGCCAGCCCGCCTCGGCGACGGGCAGCATGGATCGCCGTAAAACCCATTTTTTGACGGTGAGGCAGGGCGACTCCCCAAGGTACTCTGTTATCAGTTCCTTCAGGCCATAGTGCTCGTAGAGTTGCAGCAGTGACTCCGCTACGCTGGGCGCCTCCACACACATGGCGGAGCCGGACTCACGGTGAAAATTGCGTGTGTTGCCCAGTTCCCGGTCTTTGTTGGGCATGATGGATCGCAGGTTGTCAGGAGGGTTGAAATAGGTGCCTGGCGGCGGCGCGCTGCTGGCATCCGCGCAAGCATCGATCACCCTGTCAGTGGCCAGGCGCATGATCTCTGTCGACTGCCTGGAAAACAGGTTTCGTACAATGAGGGCCCCGTGCTCGGCAATCGCCTCGCGCAATACGCTCGCCTTTAGCTCATTTGGACCTATCTCGGGAATCTGCGCCGAGCTCTTGGCAGATGATGCGCCGCGGCTGTCGATAAGCAGGTTCGGTTTGGTCGCCGGCTCACGCAGACGAAACGACTCAATGCGGCTGCCAACGGTCGCGCTGTCGGAAAAGGAATCTCTGGCCTCTAGTGCGGCGAGGGGGGCGTCTGATGTACCCATAAATCCTTCATTTTTCTTAGAAAACACATAAAGTGTATGCCATTCTGCCGAGGGAGTCGATGATGCGGTGTAAGCCTTGCGAAGCAGCGAACAATGACAACGATCGGCCGCTTACTGGGACACGCAGCAGCATCAGTCCCGTGCTTTTCCCTGGCAAGACCTGTACGTTCCGTGTTTGCGTGCTCACGTGATCACCGTCTATCGCGTACACTATTGTGCAGCGGGATCGCCCGGGAGGGCTCTCCATTTTGTAGGCTTATCAGGCTGGTGCCATTCGTGAAGCGTTGGATTTTTATTGCGATCTTGACTTTCTGCCACAACGGGCTCGTTGTTGCCAATACAGAGAGGCTGAAGTTGCCGAATCTGGGTGAATCGAGTACCAGTCTGTTTTCTTCTGAATACGAGCGGCAGTTGGGTCAAGCCTGGTTGCGTATGTTTCGCCGTCAGGTCCCTACTGTTGAAGACCCCGTGTTGTTCGAGTATCTCGAAAACCTGATTTTCGAGTTGGCCAGTCACAGCCAGTTGGAGGATCGTCGTATCGATTTGGTCGTTGTCGATAGTCCCACGATTAACGCGTTTGCAGTTCCAGGCGGAGTGATTGGTGTGCACAATGGTCTGCTGCTGTCTGCCGAGACGGAAGATGAGCTTGCGACTGTGCTGGCTCACGAAATCGCCCACCTCAGTCAGCGTCACTTCTCGCGTGGCGTCGAATACCAGCAAAAAATGCAGCCATTGGCGTTGGCTGCCATGCTGGCAAGTCTGGTCGTGATGGCGACTGCGGGCGGTGAAGCCGGAATAGCTGCCATGTCGGCGACTCAGGCGGCAGCACAGGATTCTGCATTGCGCTACAGTCGCGGGAATGAACAGGAGGCGGACCGCATCGGTATGCAAACGCTGGTGGGCGCCGGAATGGACCCCAATGCCGCGCCTGCAATGTTCGAACGGATGCTGCAGTCGACTCGGTATTACAGCAGCAGTCAGCTACCAGAGTTCCTGCGCACTCACCCACTTTCTGAGAGTCGAATCGCAGATACCCGTAACCGCGCGAGGAACTACCCCGCCGTGGCCCCGCGTGACGATCTTGACTATCAGTTGATGCGCGCGCGCGTCATGGTTGCACTGGCCGATACTCCAGAAGAATCTGTGGCTCGATTTCGCGGCGAGTTGGCTGGGACGCCCCGGTCAAAGGAGGCGGCACATTATGGGCTGGTGTTGTCGCTGATTGCGGCAGGGCGCGCAGATGAGGCAAGCCTGGAGCTGGATTCGATCTGGTCGGTAAGCCCGGATCGCCTCGAATATATCCTTGCGGACGCGGAAATAGATATGGCTCGCAACAAGCACTCGCAAGCTGTCAGCAAGCTCTCGCGACAATTAGAGTTGAAGCCGGGGAATCATCCCTTGACCATGGCATATGCAACGGCGTTGATGAAAGACGGTCAGTCTCATATTGCCGAGGAGGTGTTGCGTCGACAAAGCAAGCGCACACCCAATGATCCCTCGCTGTGGTACCTATTGGCGGAAGTACAGGGACTGTCGGGCAACATTGCCGGTCTTCACCAATCCCGCGCGGAATACTTTATCTTGAATGGCGCATTGGATCAGGCGAGGAAGCAGTTGAATTACGCACTGAAGCTAACGCGCGGAGATTTTGTGACTTCCGCGATCCTTTCTCAGCGGCTGCGAGATGTGGCCGAGATGCAGGAAAAGCTGGAGGAGCTTTGATGCCTGCCCGCGAGGCGGCGTTCAGTATTCAGGCGTTGCCTTTAACGGAGAGCTGGGCCTCGCGCGAGAAATCGAGCATGCGGCGCAGGGGAACCATTGCTTGCTTCCCGATACCGGGGTCTACAAAAATTTCGTTATCATCCCGGGAAAACACCTGAGCCAGGCTCTCCAGATCGTTCATGGCCATCCAGGGGCAGTGCGCGCAGCTGCGGCAGGTGGCTCCGTTGCCCGCGGTAGGCGCGATAATGAATTCCTTCTGCGGCGCCTGCTGCTGTAGTTTGTAAAAAATACCTTGGTCGGTGCCTACGATGAATTGCTTGTTGTCCATCTCGCAGGCGGCCCTGATAATTTGACTGGTAGAGCCGACACGGTCTGCCAACTCGAGAACGGAGGCGGGAGATTCCGGGTGAACGAGTACGGCCGCGTCAGGGTAAACCTGTTTCAGGTCGGCGAGTCCCCTGGCCTTGAACTCTTCGTGCACTATGCAGGCACCGTCCCACATCAGAATATCGGCCCCTGTCTGGCTTTGCACGTAGTTGCCCAGATGCTGGTCCGGCGCCCATATGATTTTTTCACCGCTATCATGCAAGTGTTCCGCTACTTCCAGCGCAATGCTGGAGGTAACCACCCAGTCAGCTCGTGCTTTGACGGCAGCCGAGGTGTTTGCGTAAACGACCACGGTGCGGTCGGGGTGTTGATCACAGAAGTCGCTGAATTCTTCAATGGGGCAACCGAGATCCAGAGAGCAAGTGGCTTCCAGCGTCGGCATGAGCACACGTTTGTCGGGCGTCAGGATTTTGGCGGTTTCTCCCATGAACTTTACGCCGGCTATAATCAGGGTCGTCGCCGGGTGGTCGTGTCCGAAGCGCGCCATTTCGAGCGAGTCTGAGACACAGCCACCGGTTTCTTCAGCCAGTGCCTGAATTGCGGGCGACGTATAATAATGGGCGATAAGTGCCGCGTTCTCACGGTGCAGCATTGCTCTGATATCGTCTTTTAGCAATGCTTCCTGTTCTGGATTGAGGGTGTTTTGCTCCGCGTGGTCGAGATGGTGCTGTACTTGTTCGCGAATGGTTTCCAGTTTGTCAGACGCTAGACTCATAAGTGGGGGATGTAGCTGGGCCGATATGGACCGCGAGTTTATCATAAAATGACCGGGACGCTGCCCTTCAACTCATGATGCGGTCCGGCCTCACGGACGCCGCCGTGATTGCCTTGACCTCTCTTCCAGCGTGGCAAGAGTCTGCTGATAGCCTTCCACCTGGACATGAATCGCAACCCGCCGGCGCACCACCTGAGAGCCGCCCACCCGCTTTTAGAGGCTATGGCGGACGACCCGTAAAAACTGCGGGGCAGCAGGTCTGCGAAGAATAGAAAGCGCCATATTGTGCCCAACTGCTGACGGTGTAACGAGATTTCGATGACTGTCAGTGACGCACGGGGGTCGATTGTTCCATGTTTTTTGCGCATGGCGGCTGCCCTGCATTACCCGGTTGGGCCGCTTTGGTAATTTTAAGGAAACATTTACTAGAACTTCATTCAGTTATTTCGTATAACTCTATGTTAAATAAAGAATAAGATTTAAAGTAATAAGCTGGCCGACGGTCTGTGGCGATCGGACAGGGTCATGATGACCCAATCACCAGGGTGGGGTAGGGAACCGGGAAACAAGAGTGGAACAGCACACGGTATTGATTATCTCTGAGGACAAGACTGACCATCTTGTCATCTCTGCAAGCCTTGAACGTGCTCGCCCCGCCCGGTTTCATCTGGCTACTTCTGAGTCGATAGAGCGCCCGCTGGAGGCACTTCTCGACCCGAATATCGATGCGGTCATTATGGCTCACGGGCCTGAAACAGAGTATCTCCTTCGCCTGGCGAGCAAGCATGAGGCCAGTGCCCCCCTGATTCTGCTGTTAGATGACGACAGCGAGGGCGCAGTGGCCCAGCTGCGTGAACTCGGCGCCCAGGATTACCTGTATCGCAGCCAGCTACAGGATGCGTTGGTGCATCGGGTGCTCGACTACAGCATTCAACTCAAACAGGCGCGTGAGCAAATTCGCCGATTGTCTAATCGCGACCCACTAACAGGGGCCTTGAATCGCGTCGGTTTCCGAGCCCATCTGGAGCGTGCCATGGGTCGCTCCCAGCGTTATGGCTTTAACACGGCCCTGATCTATATCAACATTGATCAGTTTGCCAACGTCAACGATCACTACGGTGAATCGGACGGCGACATTATGATCAAGTCGATCTCCCGCCGACTCATCAACAAGATGCGAAGCTCAGACAGTATTGCGCGTCTCGGCGGGGATGAGTTTGCGGTGGTGCTCGAGGATGTCAGCTCGGCAGCAGATGTGGAGTTGATAGCGGACAAGATGCTCAAGTCAATTTCTGCGCCGATGATTCTCAGCGAGCAGCAGGTCGCCGTTGAGGCGAGTATCGGCGCTGCTATTTTCCCGGAAGACGGCACTGAGTTTTCAGACCTGGTCGATCACGCGCGCAGCGCTATGCAGCAAGCGAAAAGTATTGGCGGTGGTCATGTGATTCGGTACACAGAAAAGTTGACCTTTGATACTGCAGGCAGTAATTCCCTCGCGGCGGAGTTGCGCACGGCTGTGCGCAAGAATCAGTTCGAGTTGCACTACCAACCACGCATAGACCTTGCTACAGGCCACCTTGTTGGTCTCGAGGCACTGCTGCGCTGGAACCATCCGGAGCGAGGGCTGGTACTACCCGGTGAATTTATTTCCGCCTGTGAAGACATGGGCCTGATGAAGACGATTGGCTACCAGGTGATTCAGCACGCTTGCAATGCTCAGGTCTGGCTTAAGGAACAGGGAATGCCGGACGTTGACGTTGCGGTAAATATTTCATTTTCACAAATTCAGGACGACCGGTTCGTTGATATCGTCAAAGATATCTTGGCCCGCAGTGGGGCTGATGCGTCCCGGATTGAGTTCGAGCTCACAGAATCTACACTGTTGAACAGTCCTGATGGTATCAAGGCGCGGATGGATGAATTGCGCAAACTGGAGCTCTCGTTCTCGCTGGATGACTTCGGCACGGGCTTCTCTCAGTTGACCCACCTGACAGAATTACCGATTTCGGCTTTGAAGATCGATGCATGTTTTGTGCGGGATCTCCCACACAATGAACACCAGCAGGCGGTGTGTAGCATGATCATCGAAGTCGGCAGGCGCCTCGATATGCTGGTGGTAGCAGAAGGTGCGGAAACTCACGAGCAGGTTGAGTTTCTGCGCGAGCAACAGTGTCACCAGGTACAGGGCTTTTACTACAGCCCCGCGATTCCCCTGCAGAAGCTGCCTCGCTTCGTAAAGGAGCAGGGTCTCAAGCGCCGCGAAAACCGCATCTCCTAGCCCCGTTCAAGACGAGTAGGCAACCCGGTTCCGCCCCTTGCGTTTGGCCTTATACAGCATCTTGTCCGCTTCACAGATCACAGAATCCGGATCCGGATGATCGGGGCAGCGGGTAGCCACACCGGCGCTGATCGTGATGCTGACCTGATCACTACCCAGTCGTGTAGCACCTCGCAGGCGACTGCCCTCCTTCATACGGGCAGGGCGCTTACTGCGATTGCGAATCGACATCTTGTAACTGGCTATTCCATCGCGTATTTTTTCTATCGGTTCCAGAGCGGCTTCAACACCCTTGCGGGGGAATACCACGCAAAACTCCTCCCCGCCATAACGGTACGCCGTGCCTCCCCCCTTGACACTGCGAACTCTCGAGGCCACAAGTTTGAGCACTTGATCACCGACCTCGTGTCCATAGGTATCGTTAAATCGTTTGAAGCGATCGACATCAATCATGGCAATACTGTAACTGTTTCCCAGCATTTTCAGGCGCTCATTCAGCGCGCGGCGGCCCGGCAACCCTGTGAGTTCGTCACGGTATGCCATGGAGTATGAACTGCGCAAAAGTCCCCAGGCGAGGCTAAGCGACGCAGCGATGCACATAGACACCGAGATGTATTCGACATGTAAAAAGGCAAGGGCGACATAAACTGGAAGAATAGCGCCCAACAAAGCGGCTTCGATTTCCTCATTGCGTATGCACAGCAGCACAATACCGACAAGCGCCGTCAGGCCTGCAAGTGTTGAGGTGCCCTTCGACAGCATATAGACGTCATTAGAACTTGGTGCGGCACTAGTCGCTGCATCGTTGATGTCCAGTATCCGGGGCCCCAGTTGTATACAGGCCAAGGCGAGAAGGATAAATCCCAGAAAGGCGATCAGACCTTGCAGATTCCAGATGCCTCGTTCTGGCAGTAGCAGCAGGTATAGCGCTATCACGGGCAGTGTAAAGCTTAATACAAGGTAAGCCTGGAGGGCGTCGGTGTTTCGATTAAGGCTGGTTTGTAG
The DNA here is from genome assembly GCA_024224435.1 of Halieaceae bacterium. Taxonomy (GTDB): domain Bacteria; phylum Pseudomonadota; class Gammaproteobacteria; order Pseudomonadales; family Halieaceae; genus Marimicrobium. The sequence goes on along the minus strand of JAAENL010000196.1, from coordinate 16,401 downwards.
ATAGTGCTGTACGACCCAGTAGAAAGCGGCGACGCTGACCGCTGCCAATAACAGGCGCCCCCGCTGAAACTGGAGGGACATCAGCATTACGATGAGGCAGAGCAAATAAGGCAGGCTGTCCAGAATGATGCGGAGCTCATCACCCAGCGAGCTGATGTGCCCCCGTCCGATGTAGGCAGCGGGAATCAGTACCGTCAGCGGCAGGAGCTTTAATAGCGCTGCGGGGTGGAAGGCCATCGTGCCCGTTATGTCTCCAGGGTCAGATCAAGCTGGTTTCGCCCCGTGTCGATAACCGCTTGGTATTATTTACTCGGACTAGCCACGGGCTCTACGCAATGATAGCTTACACTGTACCTCATGCGCATTACCTCCTCTTCCAGTAAATAAATGTCAGGCACTAAGACTATCCGCCATAAAGCGAAGATTCTCGTCGTAGACGACGACCAGAACGTCCGCATGCTTGCCCGGCAATGCCTTGAGGCCGAGGATATGGTGGTGGTGGAGGCATCTAACGGCTTTGAGGCGATAGATGCCTTTGTTCGAGAGCGGCCGGACCTTGTATTCCTGGATGTGGAGATGCCGGGCATGACGGGACTGGAGGCCTGCGAGCGAATCCGGGAGATTCCGCAGGGTGAGTCGATACCTATTATGATTGTGACGGGGTCTGACGACCGTTCATCGATCGACAAAGGTTTTGAGGCCGGAGCTACCCAGTACAAGACCAAACCGGTGAACTGGTCGTTGCTGGGTCGAGACGTGCAATATATGTTGCGCGCGAGCAGTGCGTTTAACTCGCTCAAACGGCAGGAAGATCGACTGCGCTACCTCGCCTATTATGATCCGCTAACCAGCTTGCCCAATCGGCGCAGTTTCAATGAGCAGTTAGGTCGTTTGCTCAAGCGCAGCCGCCGCCATAGCACGACCGCGGCATTGCTGTTTATCGATCTCGATCACTTCAAGCGCATTAATGATTCCATCGGCCATGCCAGGGGCGACAGCCTGCTGGTCGAGATTGCTAAACGCCTGACCATGGAGCTGCGCGAGGAAGATGCGATCAACTATTTTTCGGATGCCAATGCTGAGCAGGCCGCCGGCACGGAGGGTGTAACCGAGATCGCTCGGTTGGGTGGCGATGAGTTCACGGTAGTGCTTTCCGATGTGTCTGATGTCTCGGATATCGAAAAGGTAGCGCGGCGGATCCTCCACAGGCTATCCGAGCCAATTGCCCTGCAGTCGCACAACCCTGTGGTCACTCCCAGTATCGGTATCGCCTTGTATCCAGAGGACGGGAATGATGCGGATACTCTGATCCGCAACGCTGACACTGCGATGTACGTTGCCAAAGCGGAAGGACGTGCTTGTTATCGGTTTTATGACGAGGAGATGAATTCCCGAGCCGTCGAGCAATTGAAGCTTGAAGAGGAGTTGCGTGAAGCCATGCGCAACGACGAGCTGGAATTACGGTACCAGCCGCAGGTGAATTCCCAGTCGGGCGAGGTTGTCAGTCTGGAGGCGCTGGTGCGCTGGAAACACCCCACGCGAGGGATGGTGTCACCGCAGGAATTTATACCCGTAGCGGAAAGCACAGGCCAGATTATTGAGCTTGGTGAGTGGGTCATGAGCGAGGTGTCCCGCCATTGTCAGTACTGGGGTGCACTTGGTCTTGAAGCATTCCGGATTTGCGTCAATATATCGCCGCTGCAGTTCAATCAGAGGAATCTCGCTGAATGGGTGCATGAATTTCTCGAGGCCTCGGGACTATCCCCCGATCGCCTGGAACTCGAACTCACCGAAAGCGCGATCATGACCGATGCGGAGACGAATATCGAAAAGCTGCGCACCCTCAAGGCGCTTGGTTTAGATCTTGCGGTAGATGATTTCGGCACGGGGTACTCATCACTCAGTTACCTCAAGCGCTTTCCAATCGACACTCTGAAAATTGATCACAGCTTTGTCTCTGATATGGATACGCCCGATGGCGCTGCGATCGTGGATGCGATCGTGGCTCTGGCGCAAACACTTAATCTCAGAGTGGTCGCAGAAGGTATTGAAACCGAAACCCAGTTAGCGTACCTGGCAAGTAAGAGCTGCGACCTTCTCCAGGGTTTCTACTTTTCCCGCCCTATCTACCCCGAAGATGTCCCCGCTCTGCTCAAGGAAAATTTTTCGGAGCAGATTCAAGGGGTGCTGGGCGCTTAGGCTGTCAGCTAGAGGCCATATGAAACAGTTCAAATGTAGGGCTTTTCTCGCTATCTGTCTGATCTTCAGCTTGCGCGTTGTTGCCGCGGAGCAGGACACCCTGCAGGTCCTGGTGCAGGGTGTTTCCTACAGTCAGATCGCGGAGCTTGTTAAAGCCGCCGGGGGGACTGTGACTCATGACCTTCACATTATCGATGCAGTGGGTGCCCGTCTTAGCCCGGAGCAGTTGCGGACTGTTGTTGAATCACCTCTGGTAACGCGGTACATCGATGATCTGGCTATCACGGACGAGCCCGCACAGGAGCCGGAGGAGGATTGTAAGGTAAGAGGTCATATCGAACTCGACATTACACCCTCCGGGTTTCGTTGGCCGCTCTATAACAAGCGGGCGGCTCCTGTTGAGCTCGAGACGCTGGAGATCGCTTGGCCCGAGCGGCTCGGCGTGGTGACGGCGATGTCCCTGGGGGGTGAAAAGTTGCCCGCGGAACGCTATCGGGATTCTGTGGCTGGCGCGCTGAAGATAGAATTTCCAGAGGCACAGCGGCCCCGGATAGTAACAATTGCCGATCTGGATGTGAGCTTTAGCGCGGCGGGATCCGAAGCGTCCTCGCCGCTGCGGCAGCGCGACTTCTCCATGAAAGCGGGCTTCGGAGAGTGCTTCACCGATCTGGTGCCTGGCTACGAGCGCAATCACGAGGACTTCTATTACACCCGCGTAGCGGGCATCGAAGCTTTGCATCGACAGGGCATAACCGGCAAGGGTATAACCGTGGCGGTGGTGGATTCAGGCCTGTGGGAACATGAAGCACTGCGCACAGACACGCATGGTGAGAACCGCCTGATTGCACGCTATGACGCAATAGTGAATAGGTCAGACGTCGCGGTACTGGATGAAAGCGGCCATGGGACGCATATATCCAGTATTATTGTTAACAGCGATCCCACCACGCAGAATGGCCTCCGCACCGGGACTTATAAGGGTGTTGCACCTGACGCAAGTCTTGTAGCGGTAAAGGTACTTGACCGTGAGGGTTTGGCTCACGTGCTAGAAATTGTCAGGGCCATTCAATGGGTGGTCGACAACCGGGATCGTTACGCCATACGTGTTCTGAACCTGTCGTTTGCGCAGACGCCGCGCTGGCCATTCTGGGAAGATCCGGTAAACCAGGCGGTGACGGTGGCCTGGTCGCGCGGCATAGCCGTGGTGGCGGCCGCCGGCAATGAAGGGCCCGATGCGGACACCGTGGGATCGCCAGGCAATTTGCCTTACATCATCACGGTGGGAGCTGTGACCGACTCGTGGACGCCCGATACCCGCGACGATGATTACATTCCAGATTTTTCCTCCAGAGGACCAACACCTACAGGGCACGTCAAGCCAGATGTTGTGGCGCTGGGGGGGCACATGACCGGCCTTATTTATCCGGAGTCCGCAATAGCCCTGCAGCAGCCGGAAGATATGCTCAGAACGGGAGAGTTTGTCTCTACCGGCTCGTCTCAGGCGAGCGCACTGGTATCAGGGATACTGGCGCTCCTGCTGCAGTTATACCCAGAGGCGACACCCGAGGAACTCAAGTGCCGGCTCATCACGAGTGCGGAGCCCGCCATCAATCTCGATGGGCAGCTAGCCTACAGTCCGTTCCAGCAAGGGTACGGTTACGTCACTGCTACTCGCGCCGTGACGCTGGGCCAGCCAGCCTGTGATTTGCCGTTTCCGCTAGGGAGGGTGAACCCGCAGGATGAGAGCAGTTATCTCGGGCCGGCGGTCGTCGGCGATAACGGTGAGGCGTTATTGCCGGGGTTCGAAACGCTGATTTCGTCCACGATCAGCGAAAAGGGCCTGAGTGATACCCGGCGATGGGGCGTGAAAGAGCATATCGAACGCCTGCAGGCCGGGGACCGCAAGCAGACCTCGCCAGCCGCCGATGCGTTCGAGTGGGAGACGCATTACACCGAGGAAAAGGCAGCCATCAGCCGCCTGGCTGGAGAGTCTGCGGATAATTGAGCCAATGCGTTAGCGTGCTCTAATGACCCGTCAGGGTCAGGTCATTATCTAGCGAACGAGACTCTCAATCGATAGTATTTAAATCAGAGACTTAGGGCTGAATTCTCATGCCCTGCGGGGGTTCTGGCTGCAACGTCCAGAGACCTGACCCAAAAGGGGCAGCCCCTCCACTTCAATTCCCAGCGCCCGACTCGTATAACTACGTCAAGCATCACGGAAAAAGAATGCGAACTGGTTCCTCTCGGGGTGTCAGTTTCGCGAACTGGATCACATTGTTCAGATGATCAGACCGTGAAGACGTTGAAAGCAACAAGGCAGGGAAAAATATGAAGACAATTAAAATAGTTGGTTTCGCGAGCGTGGCTAGCGTTGCGCTTGCTCTGACAGCGAATGCACCAAGTTTTGCGGAGCCCCAGTCCGAAAGCGGCACCGTGGAGTCTGGCAGCGTTGTGCACCGCGTGAACCATAACCTGGCGATCGCAGAGCGTTACACCGCCACTGCGCCTGCTGGGTACAAGTGGGCGCGAGACGCAGTCGACACTAACCCTTCGTCGATGTGGGTTGAGAATACCGCGCCGACAGATATGCGCAGTGGTTACAAGTGGAGCGAAGAAAACCGCATTCAGCAGTCTGGCAGCAAGTGGGGCCGCCGTAATGTTGCTGAGCAGTCCGGCAGCAAGTGGGGCCGACGCAACGCGGTTGAGCAGTCTGGCAGCAAGTGGGGCCGACGCAACGCGGTTGAGCAGTCTGGCAGCAAGTGGGGCCGTCGCAACGCGGCTGAGCAGTCCGGCAGCAAGTGGGGCCGTCGTAATGTTGCTGAGCAGTCTGGCAGCAAGTGGGGCCGTCGCTAGTAGGTCTTAGTAGGTACACCGCAGACTAGGTTAGATTCTGCAACGACGCCCACCGAGAGTCTTCACTCAGTGGGCGTTTTTTATTGTGAGCCGTTCACCGGCTCCAGATGCATCGTTTCAAGCGCGTCAGGGTCTTACTATCTCTCGGGTATGGCTAAAACAACCGTTTCCCAGTGGGCTCTTTGCACTGTTGCCGCCGACTTGATTGCGCTGCCACACAAATGCTACGCGCTCTGTGCAACGCAACCCTGGCAAGCATTTTGCGCAGTCAGGTGATAGAGCAGTACGTTGCAGTGCCCGTTGGACGCAACAACCCATGGTGAAAGGGCGTTAGGTTTATTGCTAGCCTGCTCTGACATACGCGGACCGCACAGGATTCAAGCCAGCGCAAATCTGATAACCTTGGCCGAATTGATCAGGGTGTGACCGATCGGTACCAAATAGGGGATGTATAGGCCCTTTCCTGAATAGTATTGGGTTTATCACCCGCTTGATCTAACCCGAGGGCGATGGCGTCCAGCATAGAGTGTCGCACCGTAGGAATCTGTAACACCCTGGCATAATAAAAAGCGTTTTGTTGACTGTCGAAGTCCGGGTCTGTCCAGACTGCAGAGAGCATCGGCGAGCCAATGCTGTTTTCCACCTTGCCAGTGCTCAGGTTTACCGTATTGCCGACAGGCGGCAAATGTCCACTGGTATCTAATTGACGTTCATCTGACCACGCCACATTGTATATTTTTTCCTTGGACCTGCCGTTTTCGTCCACCCAGCCCTTGATGATTTGAACTCTGTCTAAATGCGCGCCTTTTGGATCCATCGCTGCGAGTACGCTGAAGGTGGGTGCATCTGGTCCACTCAGTTCGCCACCCATGGGTACGCCGACACTGTCTATGGTGTTGTGGGGCTCCACAGCGGCACCCTCGGACGCAGCAACACCAGTGGCGCCGTGAAACCTCACGCCTATGCGCGGTCCGGTGGTCGCATAGACCTCGCGACGTTGCAAGGCGTCCATGATGTCCTTGCGCGTATTGCCGTCTGCCCATACGGCGGCAAGTCCCGAGGCTGACATTGACCAGCCCGAGGGGCCTGAATTGCCGTTCCATGCACTCTGCTTATTTTCGGGAGTAGAGTCAGTGGCAAGCTTTCCCTGAAAATTATCTTCTTCGGCGGAGGCCAGTGCGGTGTGCGAATCTGTTGAGCCAATAACGCCCAGCCGGTAAGGGTTTTGCCCCAGGCGTTGTTCTAGCTCAAGCCCCCGCTTCAGGGCCTCCCGGACAAAGTCGCCGCGCTGGGGTGTGTAGGGCGTCGATTTTCGCTGAATATAGTAGGGATAGCTTTCGAAATCGGCAAACTCGTCATTGGGAGACAGGCTGGGATATGTTTCAGAGTCGCCCTTGATTTGCGTGATCTCGGCGATTTTTTCCCAGCGGTTGCGCAGGGACATATACTCAGTGTTGAAGGGTTCTCCGCGCAGTGAAGTGTCCGAAAACATAAAACCCTTGGAAATATTGGAGTTGTGAGGTATGGCGGTGAAGCGCGCACCGGTACTCTCGCTGGTGCGATCCAACCAGCGCCAAAGGTCCTCAGGATAAGGGCTATCATCCAGTCCGAAGGGGTCGTACTGTTGCGCAGTAGCCGCATCGGAATCGGTGATTACCACGCGGTGCAGGTTGGCGCCGCCGGGAATGGAACTCCACTCCCACCCCAGCAGAGTCGTAAACACACCGGGTTCATTGTATTGTTCGGCGGTGTCGGTGATGGTTCGCCAAGTGTCAATTTCAACCTGTTTCGGCATTGGTAGTATGCTGAGGTTACTATTCTCCAGGCTACTCTGCTCGGCATCCTGCCTGGGTGTGAGGTCCGGATCCGGGAGCACCTGCATAAATAATTCTCGGCCATTGCCGTTGTCGATCGCACGATTGAGGTACCATGCAGCGCCCCAGGCCTTTATTTTGTCGATAGGGCCGAGGCCCTCTGTGTCGACCCCATTGACATGTATATTGCGAATTTGCCCGAGGAACTCTGCGTGATCGGAGACCACGAGAAAATCCAGCGGCGTGCCAATCTGTACCCTCGCTTTATGGTACGGATGTATCACGGGCATGCCTCGGGCCCAACGAAAAGCGGTATCGGGGCCTGCGCTGGTATTGTTGTTCGCGTAGGCATCTGACGAATACATAGTGTGCAAATGTGTATCACCCCAAAGTAGCTGCTTCTCGGCTGCCTGCAGGATCGAGGTTTGAAGCGCCAGTGTAGATGTCAAGGTAAGCGCGATCATGTGGCGCATGGGCAAGTCTCTTTCTTATGTATGTCTCACCGTTATAGAGCATGAATGCATGGCGTGCAATGCCTGCAGGACGGCCGTATAGATAATGCGCCTGCTTGATTCCGCCCGTGTAACAGGAGGATGATGGGAAGTGGAACCTGTAAAGGGTGGAGGCCATCATGAAAACAGAAACTTTTTTCAGCGGGCGCGCGCATCTTTCTTTGTTGTTGGGGGCGTCATAAAGCGATGATTTTTTTTGGAAAAAATGATTCCGGCGCACTCGCGATGGCCCTGATGCTGTTATTGACACATTGGGCTCAGCCGGCGTGTGGTCAAACAAGCAGTGCTCATACACGTGTGGAGGCAGCCTTGCAGGCCCTCGATGCTACGGACCTCGACGAGGACTGGTACTTTGCTATGGAAGTGGTGGACGGCGATGAGCTTCAGCAGATCGAGAGCGATCCCACCCGCCCGCCCTACGAGCGACGCACGCTGTTGACGGTTAATGGCGAGGCACCGGATGCGGATAGGCTGGCACAGTTTGCTGATGCCGAGAAAAAGCGCATTGACGATCAGCGCGATGGCCCCAGAGGTTATGTTCCTATGGTTGATATTGCGACACTTGAACTGCTGGCGGCTCCAGCAGGTGACGAGATCTACGCGTTCGTGCCACAGGTGCAAAAACTGGAGGAGGACCGTGAGCATCTGCGCGGCGAGCTACTCATGGACGCGCAGAGTGGTTGGATTCGTCAGCTTGAAATTTACAATACGGAAACGCTGTCTCCTGCATTTTCTGTATCCGTTGATACCTTTCGTTTAACGCTGGATTTTAATGAGGTGCATGGGGAAAATCTTATTCAGTCTTTGCAGTCTCATACTGTTGGCAAGGCAGGCTTTTTAAAGAGCTTTGATTCGAAAGTGCACATTCGCTTCAGTGATTTCAGGCGCCGATAGCCGCGTATTGAGCAACGCAAGAGTGGTGTTAACGTAATCCCGGCTCAGGGCAGCTGGTATCGCACCACGGTGGCCGTTGGGCTTGTCGTCTGTGTTAGCGTGATTGTTAGCAAGCCGTCCCTCTTTTCACTGGATACCACCTCAGCTCCGAGTACGGATAGCGACTCCCAGGGAATGTTCGGGTCCTCTACTGTGAAGCGTGTACCGACGGGGCCGCTTACAATCGCATAGAGGACGTTTTCCCGGTGCGTGTAATGCAATGCGCGGCCCTCGAGATTAGCAGCGCGTTGCCACGGCTTCGTGTTATAAATCGCTTCGCCGTTGACTGACAGCCAGTCACCCAGTTGCAGCAGCGGGGCTTGCTGGATGAGGGGAATATGGCCGTAACTGTCCGGCCCAACATTGATCAACACATTACCGTTCTTGGCCACCGAGTCTATGAGGAACGTGATCAAGGCGGCACCGGACAGCATGTCAGTCGCTGTCTCGTTGCGGTTGTATGCGAAAGATGCGCCCAGCCCGCGTGTGGTTTCCCACTTAAAGGGTGCTACCCCATTGAAGCTGTCGTATTCCGCGGTTTTAAAACCGTAGCGGGCCGGATCATCCTGCAGGTTGTCGGCCTGGTCTGACATCATTATCCGCCCCAGGGTTTTCATCACCCAGATGGCTCCCGGGATCTGCGCCAATTGTCCAAGCGTGTCGACTGCCCCCCAGCGGTCATTCACAGTGCCCTCGGGTACCTCATTGAAATAGTACTCCATCAGTTCGTCCCGGCGGCCCCTGGAGGGATAGCCAATATCAGCCCATAGCACGTCTGGACTATAGCGATCTATAAGCTCTGACATATGCGCATGCACGTAATCGGCGTACTCCTGACTGTTGGGGGCGCTCATAAGAATATCCTGTATTCGGTCGCCCTCGGTCACCAGTTGGAATGTCCAGTCCAGCCCTGTGGAGTAATAGGTGCCAAAGCGCATGCCGCGGGCGCGCACGGCATCAGCCAGCTCGCCAACCATGTCACGTGATGAGCTCCAGTGTCCCCGATGCGGGTTCTCTGTCTCGCTGGGCCAGAGCGTATAGCCGTCGTGGTGCTTGGTTACCAGCACCACGTAACGTGCTCCCGCACGTTCAAACAGCTCTGCCCAGGCGGAAGGGTTCCAGTCTGCAGCCACTCGCTGTTCGAATGTTGGAATGAAGTTGTCATAGGGTGCCGTGCCATACTTCTCTGCGTGGTAGCGGGCTGTCTCCGTATCAGGGTAATTCATGGCGTTCAGGTACCACTCTGCATAGGGCATCTCCTTGCGCTCGGATTCCCCAAACATAATGTCCTCCAGCTCGCCAGGCTGCAGTGCGCCCCCGTGTGCGTAGCCGGGCACGGAGGCTGGCCCCCAGTGGATGAATATGCCCAGTTTGGCTTGGTCGAACCAGGCAGGTATTTCTCTCGAGCGTTGCAGTGTGTTGTCACTAGCCGGGTCGCTACAACCCACCAGCAATGCGAGCAGCATGGCAGTGAAGTGGGTAAACAGCCTGCGGAAACGGACTTTTCTCATGAGTATTCCTTACTGCCTTTTGCACTGTTAAAGCCGCCCCGTATAAACGCGGTTGTGCGTTAGGATGAGGGCTTGCGGCTACTGGCTTGCTTGATGCTGGCCCAGCGGAACGGTGATAGTAGTTGAGACCACCAGGTCATAGGAAATGCCTCGAGGTCAGCGATACCAATATCCTCTGGTGGCGCCTTGTCATTTGGCAGATAACGGGTGCCGAACACCCAGTCCCAGATGCTGATAGTCTGGCCGTAGTTATGGTTGGCCTCGAATACTGTCTTTGAGTGGTGCCATCGGTGCAGCTCCGCCATGCTGAACAGCCAGTTCAGCGGCCCAAGCCGCAGTTGTATATTGGCGTGCTGGAAGATCCCGTGTACGGTCGAGATCAAACCAAAGTATGCCAGCATAATCTCGCCACAGCCCAAACTGACCAGCAGCAGGTAGCTGGGGACAAAGGTCATGAGGGAATCTGCGGGGTGGAAGCGTCCAGCATTCAGCCAATAAAGGCGTGGAGCACTGTGATGGACCGCGTGAAAGCGCCACAGCCCGTCCCACTGGTGCTGCATGCGGTGCACCCAGTAACCTGGCAGCTCTCCCACCAGCATGACAAGGAATATCTGCGCCAGCAGTGGCCATTCGGTGGGCCACAGGTCTGCTCCGATGCGATCGGAGAGCGCGCCGCCGATGACGACACCGATGGACACGGCGACCGGTGTGAGCAATGCCAGCAATACACCGACAAACACCGCGTGCCTCGCGTCGACACTCACATCGTCTCGGGAAATATTCCAACGCAAGTGGTGCGGGTAGATATGCTCGAAAATTGCAACGATCACAATGGCGCCGAACTGGGGGCCGAGAATTGCAAGACCGGGCTCTGTGCCGTTCTGCATAAGCCACCAGCTAATCCAGACGGCGGCGCCCATGACAATGGGGAAAATGGTCCAGCGAAACAACAGAGGTGCGGGTCTACGTTGCTGTTCTGTTGTCACTTTAAACTCTCCATTTAGCAGCTGTGCTGCGGGCTGACCCTGTCTGGCAGGGGGCGTCATATGCCGTGACAACGGACATAGTATGCGACAGTATGAGAGCGATCAACCGACAGGTATCAAGCGGTATGGAGTCGGTAGTCACCGCTATCAGATGGGGGATATTGTGATAAAGCAGGTACGCGTAAATTTGCCAGACAGGGCTCGAGACCCTGATTTTCACCTGAATACCTACCAGGGTGGTGAAGGCCCCGCTGTTGTATTCTGTCACGGGTTTCCTGACCTCGCCCTGGGTTGGCACCGTCAGTTGGAGGTTGTGGCGGCTGCGGGGTTCCGCGTGATTGCTCCTGACATGCGTGGTTACGGCCGCAGTTCATGCCCTCAAGCCGTAGAGGCTTATCGGTTGGATGATTTGACAGGTGACGTCGTGGCTCTGCTGGATTCGCTGGGCTTGGAGCAGGCGATTTTGGTGGGTCATGATTGGGGCGGATTTATCACGTGGGCGACAGCTGTATTGCACCCCGACCGGGTGCGGGGTGTTGCTGCGGGATGCACGCCGTATATGCCATTTCCCGATGTAGCAACACACCTGGCGGCGGTCGACGGCGATGTGGAGCGACAGTACGTGGCCTGGTTTCAGCAGGAGGGCGTTGCCGAAGCCTACATGGATGCGCACGTGAGCGACATCGTGGCCAAAATTATGCGCACCGCGCCGCCTTTGGAGGAGCTCATTGAAGCGGTCGTTGTAGAGGGTAAAATCAACATGAACCCCTTTAAAGATGTGCAAAATGTCCCACAGTTGGGCGAGCCCTTGCTCAGTGATGCGCACTTCGCCGCTTATGTAGAAGCGTATACCCGGACGGGTTTTCGGGGCGGAATCAATTGGTACCGTAACATTGACTACAACAAACAGGCCTGGCCAGAGGTTGGCGTGCAGCCATTGCATGTTCCCTGCCTGATGCTCACCGCCGAACGTGATCCGGCCCTGCGCCCGGAAATGGCGGCGGACATGGATCAACGTTGTAGCCAGCTGGAAATACACAATATCGAAAAGGCCGGGCATTGGGTTCAGCAGGAGCAGCCAGATGTGTTTAACGGGCACTTGCTTGCCTGGCTCAACAAGCACTTCCAATAGCGATTGCAGCAAGCGGAGACGCGGACGCTCTTCAGGTCGGGTTGAGCAGGACAGTCCTGCTGGCATGCTCGCGTAAACGTGCGGGTCGGTCGACGCGTGAGGGTTGTGTGACAGTGTGCTCGACCTGGGTGTGTTTGATATGGGTGCTGAAGCCGCCGCTAACCTGTGTGCCAAAGCGTGTTGCAGGTGCTATGCAAGATGCTCATGCGGCAGCTTAAAAGAACTCATTTACGCGGCATGCTGGCACTGTAAGCAGTGATAGAGGCGCCTGCCGCCTATTTCTTCACGGACAACGATTTCTCCGCAGTGAAAACAGGGTCGGTTTGCCCGTCCAAACACGTAAAATCTGCGAAAAGACCGCTTGAGACCCTGCTTTTGTAGGGAGCCTGCCAACCGCGGTGCAAGGGTTATCCCACCCGTATCATAGCTTCTGCGGCTGATTTTGAGTGTGCTGCGAGCCAGACGGCCAACGTCCGCTCGGCTGAGGTCGGCCGGACGGCCTCTGGGATTGATGCGAGCGTCGTGCAGAATCTCAGAGCGCAGATAGTTACCATTGCCAGCAAGGAAAGCCTGGTCCAAATAGAGAGTTGCAAAACTGCGGTTGACGAAACGCTTTTCGTTCAGCCTTTTTGCAACATCGCGCCAATGCAGCTCAGGCGCCATGATGTCAGGACCAACCTTCGCAAGAAAGGGGTGCTCTGCAAGAGCCTCGGTAGGCCAGACACTGATGTCAGAAGCGCTATACAATATCGCGCTGTGGCTGTCTGTCTGTAACAGCAACCTCACAGAACGACTGCTCTCAGGCAGGGTGTGACCTTTAATGATTTTCCACACGCCGTACAGTTGGTTGTGCGAATAAATGGTTAGCCCGTGCTCAAAGTGTGTGAGCATGGCCTTGCCGCGAGTCTCGATGTGCGTAACACGGTGTCCCCGAAGGGACTTGGCGTGGCGCGACAGGCGAGCTTTTCCGAACCGGACAGTCTCGATGCATTTGCCCTCTAGAATGCGGGCCAGCGAATCTGCTGCGCGCCTGATTTCTGGTCCTTCTGGCATCGCTTTCTTCCTGTTCAGTTAGCCATTAAGAGAAATCGCACGACTCGTATGTCTCCACTGACAAAACATCGCTTTGCAGCGGGTGGCGAGCTGCTCGCTAGCTGCGACAGTGGTATGCGCCACACGACCGTCGGAGCTCATGCGCTCGCCCTTGTCAATGATATACGCAGTCAGTCAGCGATTTGGATTTTGCCGCCTAAGGTGCTGTTTGAATGATCTGTCACCTGATACGCGCGTATGTACTCTCTATATAAAAGTGGCTACCAGAATGAAAAGTAGTATTCCAGATGATGAGAAAGAGGGCAGCGGTGATAATAGTCTTCAGGCGAAATCACTGGATCGCGCCCTTAATAACACGGTTCCCAAGACATTGACGCCCTATGAATGGGAAGAGTGGTACAGCAGGTATGGCGTGCCAGATACTCACCGCGAGCACCAGTCCCCCTTGCGTCTCGGGCGGATACGGCGCTGGCTCAGACACTGGAGGCAAAACTGATGGCAAAAAGCCCTCTTCACCATAACGATCTCTGTGCTGTTATCGTCGGTAATGGAGCCATCGGCAACGCGTTGTGTGAGGCGTTGTTGGCCTTTGAAAACACGCGTAGCGTTGCCCTGCTGGGACGACACGTAGAATCCTGGGATGACGAGCGCGTCATACCGCTCTTCGTCGATGCATTGGAGCCTGACAGCATTGCGGCGGCGGCATTGGCACTGGAGGAGAGGGTTGAGGGCGTGCAGGTTCTGATAAATACAGTGGGTGTGTTGCACTGGGACAAGTACGTGCCAGAGAAGCGCCTGAGGGATATAGATACCGCGCCGGCGCTGCAGGCTTTTCAGATCAATGCACTGTTTCCCGCGCTGCTGGCTGATGCGTTTGGTTCGCTGTTGCGCAAAGGGCAGCCGGGTATTTTTGCTTCGCTATCGGCAAGGGTGGGCAGTATAAGCGATAACCAGTTGGGCGGTTGGTACAGCTACCGTGCATCAAAGGCGGCGCAAAACATGCTCCTGCGGACCATTGCACGTGAGTGGTCGATTTCACATCGGGAGACAATTGTCGTGGCGCTTCACCCGGGCACCGTAGAGTCGCGTCTATCCGCACCCTTTGTGTCTGCAAACTACCCCAACAAGGTGTTGCGACCAGCGGAATGTGCGGCGGCGCTTCTGAATGTTATTGGGGCACTGGACGCGTCGGATTCTGGGACTTTTCTCGATTGGCAGGGTAAATCTATTCCCTGGTGACAGATGAGGGGCTAGCGGTGCCTCACAGTCAATCGGGATGGGCAACACTACGCCGTAGGACAAAAAGGAAAGCATGGTCATGAATAGTAATAGTAAGCGCTTGATATTGGTTCTTGGAGATCAGCTGACGCCCAAGCGCGGTGCGATGTCGCAGGCGGAGCCCGGCCGCGACGTGATTCTGATGGCCGAAGTGGCCGAGGAGGCGAATTATGTTCGCCATAACCAGCACAAGATTGCCCTGATCTTTGCGGCCATGCGACATTTTCGCGATGAATTGCGCGAGGCAGGTTTCGAGGTCATTTATGTGTCCTACGAAGCAGGCGTGCCTTCACTGTATGCGGCAGTAATGCTCGCTTTAGAGCAGTGCGATGCAGGCAGGCTACTGTGCACGGAAGCGGGTGAATATCGACTCAAAGAAGCGATTGACTCGTGGCAACTGCCGTGCGATTTCGAATGGGTAAAGGACGACAGTTTCTTGATAGATCACTCGGGTTTCAATGAGTGGGCAGAGGGTCGGAAAAGCTTTCGTATGGAATATTTTTATCGCGAGGTGCGTCGGAAGTACCAGTTGCTGCTGCAGAGCGATGGAACTCCGGAGGGAGATCGGTGGAATTTCGATGCAGAAAATCGCGAGGGGTGGCGTGGCAAAGCCGTGGTGCCCGAGCCCCCCGTGTTGGAGCCAGATGCGATAACAGAAGAGGTGGTCGATCTGGTGCAGTCGACATTCCCCGACAACCCGGGGCGCTTGGAGCATTTTCAGTTTGCTACGACTCGGCAGGGGGCAGAGAAGCAATTTGGATGGTTTCTTGAGTATTGTCTACCGTCATTCGGGCGCTTTCAGGACGCATTGGCAGAGGAGTCGCCGTGGTTGTTCCACGCCCGCATCTCTATGTACTTGAATATAGGTCTACTTGAGCCGCTCGCTGTTTGCCGATCTGTTGAGGAAGAATACCATGCTGGAAAATGTGATCTGGCGGCGGCGGAAGGTTTCATTCGTCAGGTCGCAGGGTGGCGAGAATATGTCAGAGGGATGTACTGGCTGCAGATGCCCGATTATGCCGATCTCAACCAGCTGGATGCGAAAGCTCCGCTGCCGGAGTTTTTCTGGACCGGCGAAACAGATATGCGCTGCCTCTCACTCGCGATTGGTCAAAGCCTTGATTTGGGATACGCACACCACATACAGCGTCTTATGGTGATCGGAAATTTTTGTCTGCTAGCAGGTATCGACATCGCCGAGGTATGTGATTGGTACCTCGGTGTGTATGTAGATGACTTTGAGTGGGTGGAGTTGCCTAATACACTCGGTATGGCACTGCATGCTGACGGTGGGATCATGGCCAGCAAGCCGTATGCTGCGAGCGGCAAATATATTCAACGCCAGGGCGATCACTGTAAGCAGTGTCGCTACACCCCAGCGAAAGTGACCGGTGATGATGCATGCCCCTACAACAGCCTTTACTGGGGTTTCCTTCACAAGCATAGTGCCCAATGGGATGCGAATCCACGAATGAAGCTGTCGCTGAGGAACTGGCAACGCAAGTCGGAAGAAGAGCAGGGGGTTATTATCGAGTGGGCCGAAAAGGTGACGGCGCAGCTGCACAGCTAGCGCCGATGTGGGGTGAGGGATATGGTGCAGGGCGTGTTAAAAGCCCTACAGGTCGCGGTTTGCCTCTTTAAGAAGCGTGTCGGATTGTAGCTTTTCCAGCGCACTAAGCTCTACCTGTCGGATCCATTCGGTTGACACTTCAAGTTGTGCAGCTACCTCCTTCCGTGTGGAAACCGGCGCATCGTCGAGTCCCCAGCGCCGTGTAACGACTTTTTGTTCAAGAGGATTGAGGGTTGCTAGTCTCGACAGGAGAAGTGCTCTTAGATCCGAGTTGTGGCAATCGCTGTCAGGCTCCTCGTAAGTGCTGCTAATAAGAGTGTTCTCCAGAGTGAGACTGCTGTCCTCACCGCCGATGGGTTGAGCCATCGATACCGATAAATTACCCAGGTCCATAATAGCATCCAGAGGACCTGTCTCGAGGTCGAGTCGCTCTGCTAGTTGCTGCCTCGTTGGCTCTGTGCCGTGCTTCTGCGTGAACTCGGCTCGTTCTCGAATGATGGCCGTGAGTTGTTGTTTGATGTTCGGCGGAACTCGGATGATTGCCCCCCTGTCATCAT
>JAAENL010000195.1 GCA_024224435.1 Halieaceae bacterium | reverse complement strand
CGGTGCGTTCCCACAACTGACGGCAGGGCTGTTCACCATCGGCAACGCGGCGGATTATCGCGCGGTCATGGATCAGCTATCTGGGGCGCAATACGGTCAATTGCTGCAATCGCTGTTGTGGTCGGCGCGTCCTCTTAATGAGAGCATCACCGACCGGATGGATTGCGGCGGCATCGATGGGCAAATTGCCGACCTTAATGGGAACACGGTGGATCGCTTCGGCTGCTTCAAGCCTGGCGAGGTGAACGCTTGGGGCCGTATGTGGGGCAGCTGGAACAGCAATGATGGCAATATCAGTGTGCCCGGCTATGACGAAGACCAGTTTGGCTTCTGGGGCGGTGTTGATTACGCGATCACCTCTGCGTTGTTTGTAGGGTTTGCGGGCGGTTATTTCGATAGCGCCATGGATTTTGGCAGCTGGGGCGGAGGCACCATCGACTATGACGGCGGTCAATTTGCTGTCTATGGCGGATGGGACGATGCGGTTTGGTATAACCGGGCGATCCTCAGTTTTGGGTCCTATAGCGGCGACAGCCAGCGGAACATCACGACCATTGGTCTGACTTCTGGTCCTGAAGGCCGCTTTGATGCCGATGTTGTGTCGTTCTACAACGAATTGGGACGCCGGTTTGCGGTTGGCGGCACCTCTCAGCTAACGCCGTTCTTGGGTGTCAACGTTGGAGATGCCCAGATGGATGGCTTTACCGAACGCGATCCGCGCCGCACGGGTGCGGCTCTGAACATCGCGAGCAGCAATGCGGATTCGCTGTCGACGGTTGTCGGTCTTCGCTACAACGGGGTTTGGGGTGCATTAAGGCCTCAAGTAGCTGTTGGCTGGGAGCATGAGTTTGAGGACACGGCGCATTCGGTAAAAATGAACTTTGTGGATTCTCCGTCCAAAAAGAAGTTCCCGGTTACGGGTAGCGACTTAGATGCAGACTCGCTGTTTGTAGACGCTGGTGGAGCTTATCTGCTTGGTACCTCGAGCGACCTGTCGTTCCGCTATGTTAGCCGCTGGCAGTCCGAATACGACAGCCAATCGGTGATGGGCCGCTATACCTACAAGTTTGCTGGCGCTGCAGAGGCCTTGCCGGTCACACAGCCTTTGAAGCTCGGCAAATAGAGGAGAGAGGCAGCGATGAGAGCCATGGCTATCGTCTTGGCGTTATCCGTCGCTGCCATAGCGTTAGCGGGCTGTCTCCGTACGGGTCTTTCGGTTAACCAGAACGGAGGCAGCATCCGCACGGGCGTCCCCATCAGCCTCCTGTAGTGCCTGTCTGGAGTGCTCGAGGCTTTGGCTTTATAAGCTCACGCACGCACCACAGGTCTGATATGCAGCTCAGAACCGTCGGGCGGTGGATTCTAGCGTGAAGTGCAACGGGCTTATGCAAAACTGATTTTTGATGTTTTTTCCAAGGTCGGCCGCTGAGTTCCAGCGTGAAGTGCAACACGACTGGCCTTGACCCGAATCAGCAAATCACTGCCCACTGGT
>JAAENL010000194.1 GCA_024224435.1 Halieaceae bacterium | reverse complement strand
AACGAGTGTGTTTTTGTCGTGCCCGGTGCGCTTGAGCGTCTTCATCACCTCGCCCACCGACCAGTCGATGGTCTGGATCACGTCGCCGTAAAGGCCAGCGCGCGACGTGCCGCGAAACCGGTCGGCCGTGCGCACCGGCATGTGCGGCATATTGTGGGCCAGATAGAGGAAAAATGGCTTGTCGTGGTCGCGCTCGAGAAACTTCACCGCTCGTTCCGTATACCGTGTGGTAAGCGTGTCCTGATTGACCGGATGCTCGACACGCTCCGTTCCCTCGTAAAGCCAAAGTGGCACCTCGGTTTTCACCCAGGGCGGCATCATGTCGTTTGAGTATGGCAGCCCGAACCAGGAATCGAACCCCTGATTCACGGGCAGATATTTTTCCTTCGCATAGCCAAGATGCCATTTGCCCAACATGGCGGTGCGATATCCGGCACCCTTGAGAGCCTCGGCCAGAGTCAACTCTGAATCAGATAAGCCTCCCTTGCCGGTGACACCGGTGTTGCCGTTAGTATGGACCCGCCCTGGGTAGCGCCCAAGCAGAAGTTGCTTACGCGCCGGCACGCAACCGGGCGCCGAATAAAACGAAGTCATTCGCATACCCTGCCCGGCCAAACGATCAAGATTAGGGGTACGGATAGTGGGATGCCCATAACAGCCAAGATCGCCGTAGCCCATGTCATCCGCAAAGATAAGCACGATGTTCGGCAGCGCCGTCTCGGCCGCCGTCGGCTTAGCCAAGCTCGCGAGGCCGATCAGCCCGATGAGAAAAAAAAGTGTTGGAGAAAGCATGCGGCCGGAAGTTTGGCGGGCCGCTTGACCGTCGGCAAGTTGATACGATCAATCAGAAATGGATTGAAATCAAATTTCAACACACGCCGCTATTTGATGGCCGAGTCTTTTTGCCTTTTCATCAATTGGCATGCAGGAACCGGTCGCTCCGAATCACCTCCGCGACCAACGATTTAAGCCTGAACTGTTGCTCGGCCACCCGATCCACGATTTCATCGACGGTTAGCGAATCTGCAGCAGTCAATTCCCTGGAAAGGGCGTAGCGCAGCAGGTGCGAGGTGAAGGCCCGGGCGAAGCGCCTGTCCTCCTTCACGATGGCATCCTTGAACGCGACGATGTCATCGAAATGGTATTTGTGCAGAAGCGTGCCAGTGGCGTCCACTTCCCGACCGTTGGGGTACTTGTCGCGCCAGCGGCCGGTGATGTCGAAGTTCTCCAGAGCGAAGCCGAGTGGATCAAGCCGCGAATGGCAGCCGGCGCAGTCGGGGTTCTCACGATGCTTGGCAAATTTCTCACGAATTGTGAGATTTTCAACGGTGACATCCTCACTGAGAGGCGGCGCGTCGTTGGGCGGCGGTGGTGGTGGATCGTTAAAGATGACCTCGATGAACCAAGCTCCACGGGCAATGGGATGGGTGCGATGCGTGCCATTGTTCATGCTAAGTATGGCGGCGCTGGTGATCATGCCCCCGTAGCGGGGATTGCTCGCCGGCAGGCGGACGAATTCATTGGCGCGCAGTTTATTGCGCATTTCATCATCATAACGGCGGTTCATTTCCTTCTGCACCTGACCCGGAGCACGCGGCTTCGGCAGCTTGTTCAATGCGTCCTTGGCCTGGTTCAACGCCTTGGCCAAAGTCTCACGCTGGACTGCAGTTTCCCTCCGAATTGGATTCAACTCGGTGGCAAATGTGCGGTAGTACCTGGCCAAGGCGGACTCCTGTTCGTGCGAGCGCTTGGCCGGTTCCATACGCAAGGCACCGATCACCCCGGTCGGAAGCGGGATCGCTTGGGTCTTGAAATAAAAGCCATACCCGCCGCCGCCATTTGAAATTTTCAACAGCAACGGGTTGTCGCCCCTAGCCAGGTGCACCTTGACCTTGTCTTGATCCGGGGCCACACCACGGGTGATGTAACGATCGGTGACTAATCTACCGTTGAGCCACAACTTGAAACTGTCGTCACTGCCAATCGAGAGTTCCAGATCCTGCTCCACGCCGGAGTTAATGATCCTGTGCAAATACGTTGCGCTGTTGGCACCGCTCAACTGGTGCACCTTTCCATCCTCATAATTCTCGGCAGATTCCCACTTCAACTTGCCGTGAAATTCTTCCAAGTCGACATTTGTCTCGTTGATGAAGCCCCGTTCGTGTGCCTCCTTGAGGTTGCCCGCACCGAACGGCCCGAGGCGTTGCCAGGGAGACAAAGCCGCGCTGTTGACCAAGGCCTTCTGCTGATCCGTCTCCCACTGCGCCTGACCAGGCGACAGGTCGATCCCGTCTGCCGTTTTCCCGATGATGGATGGAATGCTTTTCTCATAGTCATCAAGCTTGGTTTGTGCCACCTTGATGACCGACTCTGCAGCGCGACGCTTGGCCTCGATCGGTTTGTTATCCTCCATGATTTTGTTCGCATCGACCTTCACCGGCTTCAGATCGCTGGTATACCAATCGGTGAGAAAATCACTGCGGTAACCAAAGGCCGGCTGAATCAACTCGGTGATGGGCCGATTCTCGACAAACACAGCATCAAAGAGCAGCAGCGGCTCGATGAGCATCTGCAGGCTGGCCGGGTGCTGCTTGTCGAGAGAGAAGAACCGGTGCTGCTTAGGATCTGGCGTGGCGGCGAGAATGTTTTCCAGTTGCATCCATTGCGCGGGAAAGGTATCGAGGAACCGCTCCACTTTCGGGTCGGCAAGCATACGCAAAAAGGTTTTTTCCAGCACGGCGGACTCCATGAGTTTCCCGCTGTGGGCAAGATCCAGCAACTCGGTATCCGGCCCACTGACCCAGAGGAAAAAGGAGAGGTTGGAGGCCAGTTCATAGCCGCGCTGCCCGGGATCGGCGGCGTGGTAACGGTAAAAAAACATCGGCGAGGACAGCGCAGCCGAGGCGACCTTTTTCATAGCATCAGGATAGGACAATTCCTGTTTCAGCTTGGCCATGGCGTAGTCGGTGTAGCGATCGACGGTAGAAGGCTCAACCGGACCGCGGAAGGCGTGCCTCAGGAAGGCGGCGATGCGTAGGCGCGTCTCGGCAAGCACAGCGGCACCCTCTTTGGGGGGCTTAAAAAAGGTATCCCAGATGCCGACGGTTTGCTCGTTGAAATCCGGGCTCTCGACAATGGACACGCTGAGCTTCAGGAAGGCATCAAACAACAGCGGCGAGAGCGAAAGCTGGCTGGCCTGGTTGTCGAAGCCATGCGACGCGCGCAAATCCTTGGGAAAAGCCTTCACTTCGCGCAGACCGGACAAAGGATTGAGCGTGTGCGAACGCACGTTCACGTGGTCAGGCATCTTGGGAGCGTTCAGGTAAAGTGTCTCGCGTGTCATCAGCTTTTCAGGCAACGCAAACACATCGCGGTTAAGCTGGAACAGGTCGCGCACGGCGTTGTTGTACTGAAACCGGTTCAAGCGGCGGACAGGATTACTCCGGGCGACCTGACCGGCAGTGGCGGTGCGCAGCTGAGCCTTGAGTGTGGCCACCGATGCGACGCGGTCTGCGGGCGGCAGGGATAGTTCGTCCTCCGGCGGCATATCGCCGGTGTCGAGCACTTCGATAATCTCCTTGATGAGATCCGGCTGAGCGAGGAATTGGCCGGCGCTGGTGATCTGTTTGAGATTGACTTTGCCCTTTACCTTTTCGCCGCCATGGCACTTCACGCAATGACGGGCGAAAAGCGGCTTAAGCTGCTGGGCGAAAGGATCAGCCGCCTGCGCCGCAGACAATGTCGGCTTGGCCAAGCCGATGGACACGGTGGCTGAGAGTAGCATAAACAACCGTCGCGACACCATGACAGGTCTAGGTCCAGAGGTCGGAAATCACGCCGTGGCTGTCAGCAAACGAGTTCATCTCCACGCCCATGAGGTTCGCCAGCGTAAGCCACAGGCAGGAGTTCAGAGTGCCGCTCTTGCACTGGATGAAGCGCCCCTGCTTGATTTGTCCCTGACCGCGACCGGTCACAATCATCGGCAGATCGTAGTATTGATGCGTGGAGCCGTCACCGAGTGCAGCGCCATAGGTGAGCAGTGAGTTGTCAAACATCGTGCTGCCGTCCGATTCCTTGATATCCTTCATCCGCTGGATCACGTAGGCGAATTGCTGCATGTGGAAGATGTCGATCTTCTGCAGCTCGAGATAATCCTTACCTTTCTGGTTGTGGGTCATGTTGTGGTGCTGAACCGGCTTGTCGAACACACCCTCGTACATCAGCGTGGCATCCCAGCGCTCCGGCCCGATCATAAAGGTAGAAATATTTGTGATGCCCATTTGGAAAGCCAGCAGCATCAAATCCGCCTGCAGGCGGATGTATTCGCCACGAGGCAACACCTCGTTCTTTGGCACGTGAATGTCTGCATTGGCCAGAAGCTTTTTGAGCTTGGACATGCGCACCTCCACATCGCGGATCATGGTCACGAATTCATCCAATGTCGCACGATCTTCCTTCGCCAATTTCAGCGAGAGCGATTTCGCATCGGCCAACACAAGATCTGTGACCTCGGTCACATGCGATCGAAAACTATCCTTCGAAAACAGACGCTCGTAGAGCTTGCGCGGATCGCGAATGGACGGCGCGATCTTGTCCGGTCCGTACCATGAAATGTTGTCGAAATAAATTGACTCTTTGCCGGCTGCGAAACCATTGCAGCTGATCTCCAGCGTATTGAACACCGTCGAGTGCCCGACCTTGTCGCCGATTACCTGATCCAGACTGCGCCCGTTTGGATGCTTGATACCCAGCTCGGCCGCCTGGACCGGCGACAAACTCGTGAGGTAACACGACGCCCCCTGCGCGTGCACATCCTGCCCGTTCTTGAAAGTGCGATCCAAGCCGGTGATCAGGGTCACATCCCTCATGTGATCCTTCAGCGGTTGCATTGTCGAGGTCAGCTCAAGCGGATAAATGCCAGGTATGTTCTGCTTGCGCTTCTGGCTCTTCGTCTTGTCGGCATTGAACCCACCGACAAAGTCTGGCAGCTTGCCGCCTTCCTCCCCCGGGAAAAAGCACCGCCTCACAATGCCGTTCGGGATATACATGATCGCCAGCTTTTTACTGGGCTTGGGCACCTTGCTTCCCGCTCCAAACACGCCCGGCATGGAAGGCAAAAAAGGCAGCGCCACAGTCGCGCCGCTGGCTTTCAGAAACTTTCTCCTAGAAAAATGCATCCGGTTCAACATGGCATCAAATATAGTGCAGAAAAAACGACTTAAGCTCTACATCTCCATTTTTGCAAGCGAATCGTGTGTTGACAATTTACTAATCCACTTCATTGCGACTTATCATCCCGCATACTATTCCGGCTCAGGAGCGTTTTCATTCTTGCCGCAAGGTTTGCTTGCGCTTGATGTTGTACTTGTCGTAGAGGCGTTGCCAGTACTCTTTCCAGTAGGTGTCGTAGTAGTCGTAGGCGGCTTTTTGGATATGTGGCAAATCGGTGACTTTTGATGAATTGAGACTGTAGTTGTAGTTTTTGAGGTGTGCCTGGCCAACACGCTTGCGGGGTGAGACGAATCGCCATTCCGACTTTCCTAAAACATCTTCACAGAGCTTCGCACCGACGGGATCGTATTCGATAAGTTGCTCTCGGGTGTGGATGTGGTTGTGATCATGATCCATCGTTCGGTTGGTGTTGAACCAGCACTGATATATTTCTGCCCATTGCTCGGCGCGGTTCTTGGCAGCGTAGCATTGCTTCGGGCCACCAAAATAAATCAGCACTTTGTCATCCTTATTAACCATCACTTTCGCGT
This sequence comes from Halieaceae bacterium, assembly GCA_024224435.1. Taxonomy (GTDB): domain Bacteria; phylum Pseudomonadota; class Gammaproteobacteria; order Pseudomonadales; family Halieaceae; genus Marimicrobium. The sequence continues at coordinate 176 of JAAENL010000194.1, read as the reverse complement.
TTACCTTTTTACCGTTCACAAGAATGTCGCCCCCATTGAGGCATTTTCTGAGGAGTTTGGGGGAGGAGTTCGGGAACGACTTTTTAAGGGTGGAAAGTAGTTTAACAGGGGTTTCACTCTTGATACGACGATAGCGTTGGGCTGCCCTACCGTCATTCCAAATGCCGTTCTTCTTT
>JAAENL010000193.1 GCA_024224435.1 Halieaceae bacterium | reverse complement strand
GGCGACGGCGAGGGGGCCCTCGAGGTCAACTGGTGCGAGCTGACCACCGCCCGGGATGACGGCAAGGTCGTGTATAAAAACGCCTTTGCCACCAACCACCCGATCACCGCAGAGAACGTGGCCGACGTCGTACGCGACGGGCGTGCCCGCTGGAAGGTGGAGAACGAAAATAACAATACGCTCAAAACCAAGGGTTACCATCTGGACCATAACTTCGGCCACGGTAAACAACACCTCTCCTCCCTGCTGGCCACCTTCAATCTCCTGGCCTTCCTGTTTCACACCCTGCTGGACCTGATGGATTCGCGCTACCGGCGCATCCGTGAGTTTCTGCCGCGCAAACGGTTTTTCAACGACCTGCGCGCCTTGACCTGCTATCTGTGCTTCGACAGTTGGGATGCCCTGATGGCATTCATGGTCGAAAAGCTCGAGCTGGACGTCCCGGATACCAGCTGATGGGGCCATTCTCTCCAGAAGGTCCTTGCGCCAATCTACCTGACGGCCTGCTTTCGTTCGTTGAAACCGCGGGTACGGGCGGGTATGGATCGCGGCCACCATGCCTACCCACAACCGGCCCGGAACCGAGATTACCTCATCGCCTTGAAGCTTCTCGGGTAGAACTCGGTTACTAATC
>JAAENL010000192.1 GCA_024224435.1 Halieaceae bacterium | reverse complement strand
GTGTAAGTACAGCCACGATAAGGCGGCCGTCGCTAAGGCGAAGGCCAAAGCCAAAGCAAAGGCGAAGGCCCTTGCGGCGATTGCGGCTTCTGATAGCCCTCCCGCCGGTGCCGCCGTCTTGAATGTCGCGTGCATTGCGTCTCCCGCGCAGCGTGAAGCTCGTAGCGACGTGGTTCCTACTAACGCGGGGGCCCGTCGTGAGAGTGGATCACTCGCGGTGTGTGATGGAAGTGTACGTGATAAATCCGGCATGAGCGTGGTTGTGACAGATACAGTGCAGGTACTTGATTGTGGGAATGCTAGGCATGAGCCAGTGTGCAGGCATGTAAAACTAAAATTGCCGCTGTGTGTTGCGCATGCGTCCCGTGAGAGTGCCGTGCTGTCAAATGCCGCCCCATGCATGCCAAGTGATACGAAGCGCCTTTGGTTGATGGACACCGGTTGTCCATTCGACCTCACGGATGCTTCAAAAGCGCCCACTGTGAAGAAAGGGCGAATTACCTCGGCTGAGGAGCCAGTGAGTCTTAGCACTGCCAATGGGGTAACTAATGCCGACCTCGCGATACGGTACAAGATGCCGTCCCTCGGCGAGACTGTCGCCCCATACGTGCTAGAGTCTACTCCTGATGTGCTCTCAATCGGCCGTAGGTGCATGAAAATGGGTTATGGGTTTTACTGGCGTCCGTGGACCAACCCCACATTGGTGAAACCCGATGGCACTATCGTCAACTTAGTGACCATCAATGACGACCCATACCTCCCCGATGGAGGAAACTTGTCCTCAAAATGCTTCCATATGAGTCCTGAGGAGCTCGCTATAAAGGGCTACTCGTCGGATCATCCAGCGGCTGCAGGGGAGTCTGGGTCAGAGCGAACTTGTAGCTGCAGGGGGGTCCGGCGAGGAACCAGCTCCGGCTGAAATGGCGGACGATGGAGGCGAGGATGGTGGTGAGCATGATGAGTGTGTGGATGATCGCATGAGTCTCTTAGAGCGTGCTAGGTCCATGGAACACCAGTTTTGCCATCGCCCATATAATCCACTGTGCCCCGCATGTGTGCAAGGAGCATGTCAGCGTGCGCGTCGCGTGAAAGGCACCCTCAAGTTGGGCCCAGCTCCCGTTAACTTTGGAGATCAGCTCAGCGCTGACCACTTTATCTCCAAGGTTGCGGAGCGGGACTTCTTCGCGGGAGATGCCGCTGCGCATTGTGCTGTCGTGTTTTATGACCGTGCTACTAAGTGGGTTGCATGTTATCCAAAAGCGCGAAAGGCGACTCGCGAGACTATTGAGGCCATGAACCATATTTGTGGCCCTCATGACAAAGTCAAGCAGTTTTACGCTGACAACTCGGGAGAGCTCGTCGCCGCTGCTAGGCAGTTAGGATGGCGCATGCCAACGAGTACACCGAGTGAGCCTAAATCCAACGGCCTCATAGAGCGTATGATCCGTCGCGTGAAAGACGGTACGCGCACAAACTTAGTGCAGAGCGGCCTGGATATTACTTGGTGGCCTCATGCGGCCATGCATTTCTGTGACGCACTAAATATGGAAATGCATGAAGGTGATAGCGCCTATAATCGCAGGCATGGTGAAGGGCCGTGCGAAGCCCTGAACATTCCATTCGGTATGCTTGTGGATTTTATGCCGTCGACCGGCACTAAAGTGGAACCCTCTGGATTCACCCCAAAAGCAATCAAGGGGCTGTTTCTGGGTTACCACATTCAGCCCGGCGGTAAATGGAGTGGTGATTATTATGTGGTGGCATGGAGTGACCTCAGGGACGGCCCAGATTGCCCCCCATCCGCATGCACAATTTGTCGTACTCCCAATATGTTCGCGTCTCTTGGTCCGTGCACGTACCCATTGGCTGATTATAGCTGGCGCTGTGAGATGCTAGTGCATGATGAGTCTTTGCCGTCCGTGCCCGACCTCGATGACCGTGAGCCCAATGAGAGTGGCGCTCC
>JAAENL010000191.1 GCA_024224435.1 Halieaceae bacterium | reverse complement strand
GGTGGCCCTCACGTTGCCCGACTTGCCGAGCAAGGAGACGCCTCGCGATTCGATTTCCCGCGGCCCATGGTGAATCGCCCGGGGCTGGATTTCAGTTTTAGCGGCCTCAAAACCCACACCCTTAATACAGTCGCTCTGTGCGCCGGTGACGGCGAACTCACGGAACAGGACCGCTGCGATATCGCGTCAGCCTTCGAGCAGGCAGTGGTTTCGACTCTGGTAATCAAATGTCGTCGAGCGTTGCGACAGGAAGGTCTGAAAACATTGGTCATGGCAGGTGGAGTGAGCGCCAATCGCTATTTGCGCTCGGAGCTGAAACGTGCGCTGGCGAAGGAGCAAGCAGCGGTATATTACCCCGCACCGGCATTTTGTACCGATAATGGCGCTATGATTGCTTATGCAGGTGCGCAGCGCCTCGCGGCCGGTCAGTTCGATGAGGCCGATGTTGCGGTTCGCCCGCGTTGGCCCATGGAAGAATTGCCCCCCGTCGGGGCTGTAGGTGCGATGCAATGAATACGGTATACATTCGTGGATTGCGGGCGGAGGCGGTGATCGGCATCCACCCCTGGGAGCGTGAGATTCGTCAGGGCCTGGTGCTGGATCTGGATATGGCGAGTGACACACCTCGCGCGGCAGCAACCGACCATATTGCAGACGCTCTCGATTACGCCGCCATTGCCGATCGGGTTACGGCGCTGGTTGAAGCGAGTGAGTACCAATTAATTGAGACGTTGGCTGAGGCGGTGGCGCGCGCTGTCTGTGACGAGTTTGACGTACCCTGGCTGCGCCTGCGGCTCAGCAAGCCCGGCGCGGTAGATGCGGCAGATGACGTGGGTGTAGTGATTGAATGGGGCGAAAACACTTGAGTCAATCCCGGGTATTTCTGGGCATAGGCAGCAATATCGAGCGTGAGCGCTACATCACAGCTGGACTGGATGCGGTGCATGAGCTGTTCGGCGAGCTGTCGCTCTCGTCGGTTTACGATTCTGCTGCGGTGGGTTTCGAGGGAAAGCCGTTCCTGAACCTGGCGGTCTGCGTCTCAACAACGTTGTCCCTGCCCGAGCTTGCGGTGGCGCTGCGTCACATTGAGCGAATGCACGGGCGTCCCGAAAATGCATCGCGTTTCAGTTCCCGGCAACTGGACATCGATATTCTCACCTACAACGAGGAAATCGGCATTATCTCGGGCGTAGAACTGCCCCGCGGGGAAATACTGGAAAACGCCTTTGTACTGCGCCCGCTGGCCGAGCTTGCGCCCGAGGCGATGCACCCCGTGCAGAGGCGAAGTTACGCTGAACTCTGGGAGGCTTTCGACCAGGCCTCACAGCCCCTCAAAAAGGTTGAGTTTAGCTGGCGTGGGCGCGTTATTTCGCTGCCTGCCTGAACGTTTCAAGGGCCGCGATGCGCGCTCGCCGGATCGCCTCTCCGATGGCCTTGCCCGAGAGCGCCTGTGTATCGAATTGCCGCGCGGTGACGGCCACTGTCACGTCCCTGGCACGGCGCAGGTAGTCTGCCTGTGGGTATTGCCTGTTCTCCAACCCTGTTCGTCCGCGGGCATCGGCCTCGCATGCCAGCAGAAAAGATTCAAAGCGGTCTGGGCGTCGTAAGGCATCTGCCGCGGTGAGCAACTTCAACAGCGTCTTGCCGTTCAATTCCAGCGCGCGATGAACCAGCGTATGGTACTGGCACACTGCGCGGGCCAACTCGATATAGCGACGAGGAGGGCGCAGGCGTTGACAGGCGGCATCCAGTAAATCGAGGCCGCGCTGTTCATGGTCAATGTGCCGGGGCCATTCCTCTTCTGGCGTTGTGCCTTTACCTAGGTCGTGGGTCAGCACGGCGAAACGAATATCACGCTCATGAGTCATCGATGCAGCTTGCTGCAATGCCATTAGCACATGCGCACCGGTATCCACTTCCGGGTGGTGCGCCTCGGGTTGCGGCACGCCAAAAAGGGCGTCTACTTCGGGTAACAACTTTGCCAGTGCCGCGCAGTTTCTCAACACGTCAACAAATACCTCCGGGTTGCGCTCACCCAGTGCCCGGTCCATTTCTGTCCACACGCGCTCCGCAGGGAGGTGGGCCAATTCATCCTGCTGCACGATATCGCGCATCAGTGCCAGAGTTTCAGGGGCAACGGTAAAGCCCAGATGGGCATAGCGAGCGGCGAATCGCGCGGTGCGCAACACGCGCAGAGGGTCCTCCACAAAAGCTGCGGACACATGGCGTAAAACGCGGCGTTCCAGATCGCGTTGGCCATCAAAAGGATCAATCAGTCGGCCGTTCTCGTCGCGGGCAATAGCATTAATGGTAAGGTCGCGCCTTTTGAGATCTTCCTCCAGGCTGACGGCAGGGTCGCAGTCCACTGCGAAGCCAGTGTACCCGTGCCCGCGTTTGCGCTCTGTGCGCGCGAGGGCGTATTCCTCTTTGGTATCCGGGTGCAGGAATACGGGAAAATCCTTGCCGACCTGCTGAAAGCCCTGCCTCAACAGGTCCTCTGGTCGTGCACCGACCACCACCCAGTCACGCTCGGCGACCGGGTAATCGAGCAGGCTATCGCGCACTGCGCCACCAACGAGGTAGGTTTCCATTGCTGCAGTGTACCGTTCCACCCGCCCCGCGTCATGATGAGTGCGCCTTCCGACACTTCCCATCTTCGCAGCTGCAACGGGTCCACTGCCCGCTTTCGAGGTGATAAAGCGACAGGGCACCGCCCCAGATACAGCCCGTATCGAGCGCAATCGCGCGGGGATCGTCGGTAACTCCTTCAAGGCTGGCCCAATGGCCGAAAAGAATGCGGTCCTTCGCGGTCTTGCGGTCCGGGTGTTGAAACCACGGGATCATGGCGGACGGGGATCGATCGTTTTTTTCCAGCGGCGGCCCTTTGCTTTTGAAGTCGAGGGTGCCGTCTGCATCGCAGTAGCGCATGCGGGTGAAGTAGTTCGTTATGACGCGCAGGCGCGCGGTGCCTGCCAGGTCGTCGGACCAGCAAGCCGGTTGATTGCCGTACATATCGGTGAGAAATGCCAGTTTGTCCCGGCCTTGCAGGGCGGACTCTACTTCACGTGAAAACGCCAGCGACTGTTTGATGCTCCACTGGGGGGGGATACCCGCATGAACCAGGGTGTAGTCTTTTTCTTGATGAACGAGGGGCAGGCTTGCCAGCCAGTCCAGCAATTCATCTCTGTCCGGTGCATCGAGAATAGCGTCGAGAGTGTCTGATGAGCCAGGTTTTCGAACCCCGGCCGCTACCGCCAGCAGGTGCAAATCATGGTTGCCCAGCACCGCCACTAGCTGATCGCGCATACGGTAGAGAAAACGCAGTGTCTTCAGAGATTTTGGCCCTCGGTTGACGAGATCACCGACGCACCACAGGGTATCTCGACCGGCTTTGAAGGAGACGGCCTCAAGAACGCATTTGAGGGGCTGCAGGCACCCCTGTATGTCGCCAACGACATAGGTGCTCATTTAGTTGAGCGCCGTCGGGGTATGTAAGGAAAAAGCGGGAATCGGCACCTCGAACGTCGGCAGGTCTTGTGGAGAGATCTCCGGGGGCTCTCGTACGACCATAAAATAGCGGCCCTCCATAAACCCCACAGGCGTTTCCAGTGTCGCACCGCTGCTGTAGTGAAACGAGCCATTGGGCGCAATAACGGGCTGCTCACCCACGACACCGTCCCCTTTCACTTCCTGCACCCGACCTCCGGCATCAGTGATCACCCAGTGGCGTGACATTAACTGAACCGGCAGGTCGCTAGCGTTGCTGATAGTGATGCTGTACGCAAAGGTATATTGATCGTGCTGGGGGTTTGAGTGTGCAGGCAGAAACGCCGTTTTCACGTGAATTCCCACCAGTGACGGTTTGAAGGTTTTATCAGACATTGATGGCGTTGGTTATGCTGATCAGCTGTTCCATAGCGAGTGTTTCGGCTCTAGCGCCTGGATCAATGCCCAGTCGTTCCAGGTCCGTACTATCTATAATTCCTTTCAGGTTGTTACGCAAGGTTTTGCGGCGCTGGGCAAATGCGGCTTTGGCCAGTTTGCCAAGCGCAGCGGCATCACAGTCTGGCCATGGCGATGTCTCCCAGGGCGTCATCCGCACAATGGCGGACTGTACTTTTGGTGCTGGCCGAAACGCCTCCGGTGGCACATCGAACAAGTGCTCCACGTCGCACAAATACTGGGCCATGATGCCCAGGCGCCCCCATTGCTTGTTGCCCGGTGTTGCCGCAAGTCGTTCTACGACCTCTCGCTGCAGCATGAAATGCATGTCTTTGATTATTGCGCAGTCCTTGAGGAGCTTGAAAATCAGTGGAGTAGAGATGTTGTAGGGCAGGTTGCCCACCACCCGCAGCTGCTCCCTGTCGTCGGTCTGCAGCAGGGCGTGGAAATCAAAATTGAGCGCATCGGCGTTGTGTAACTGGAAGCCGGGTTTGAGGCTGAAGGCAGCCAGTAGTCCGGGGACAAGATCCCGGTCGAGTTCTATTACATCCAAAGAGCAGCCGCGCTCCACCAGTAATCCCGTAAGGGCGCCCATCCCGGGTCCGATTTCGACCACTCGTTGGCCGCTCAGTGGGCGTATCGCCTCGGTAATTTGCTCGATAACAACCTGGTCGTGCAGGAAGTTTTGCCCGAAGCGTTTGCGTGCCCTGTGCTGTCTGGGTGTCTTGCTCATGCGAGCCATTGTAATGCTTGCGGGGGGTATTAATACCGCTGACTGGTCCTGATACAGAGGTTTTTGTTACACTCCTGCGCATTCTAACAAAGACAGTAGACCGCTAAGTAATGCCACTTTCACAGTATTTTCGCCTGATGGACGTCATGGCGCGCATGGCCCTGCGGGCCGATGCTTCAAGGTTTTTCCTGGGTTACATCTGGTGGGTGCTGGAGCCGCTGCTATGGGTCGGTGTGTTTTATGTGGTCTTCGTGATTATTCTCGGCTCGCGCAGCGAGGATTTCCTGCCCTTCCTGATGGTGGGAAAACTGAGTTTTGTCTGGTTTTCGAAGTCGATCACCCAGGCGTCCAACAGCATCGTTGCCGGCAAAGGGTTGGTGGGTAAGATCAATGTGCCAAAGACCCTGTTCCCCATGGCCATGGTGCACGAGGGCCTGTACCGTCAGGCCGCTGTTTTTTTGATGATGTTCCTCTACGTGCTCATTGACGGTTACTCGGTCACCTCGGCGTGGTTTTACCTCCTTCCGGTGATGGTGGTGAACTATGTAATGATCATCGCCTGCGCTCTGGTCGGCGCCTGCGCGGTTTGTATGGCGCGAGATTTTTCCCCGCTGATCGGTCTGGGTATGATGTTTCTGATGTTTACTTCCGGCGTATTTTGGAATGTGCGAGACCTTGATCCCGCCAAGGCGGAGATGGTCCTGGCACTCAACCCCTTGGCCTTTATGCTGGATGCATACCGACAAATTTTGTTAGTTGGCATACCGCCCGATATGGGCCACTTGCTGTCAATTGGCGCGGGTTTTGGTGCTCTGTTGTGTGTCATGGTGCTGGTAATGCGACGCGCATCCCACTACCTTGCCCTGAAGGCCTTGACCGCATGAGTAACGAAGCACGAAAGGTCATGCTGGAACTGGACTCGGTGTCCTTGAGTTATCACACCGGCAAAAAAACGTTCGATGCGGGCAAACACCGTGTACTCAACAATGTGTCGCTGACGCTCCGCGAGGGTGAGGCCCTCGGGGTGATCGGGCGCAATGGTGTGGGCAAGACCACGACGTTGCGCCTGATGGCAGGCATCCTCGCGCCCACTAGCGGCCGGGTAAAGGTGGCTTCGGGTAAATCTGCGTCGTTGCTGACGCTCGGTCTGGGCTTCAAGCCCGATCTGTCTGGTCGCGACAATGCCCTGTTAGCGGCCATGTTGCAGGGTTCCTCGCGTAAGCAGGCAGAGGCCTTCCTGGACGATATCGCTGAGTTTTCCGAACTTGGGGAGTCGTTTGAACTGCCGGTTAAAAATTACTCCGCGGGTATGCGGTCACGGCTTGCGTTCACCGCCGCCCTGATGACCCACGTCGATATCCTTTTGATTGACGAGATTCTCAGTGTGGGTGACGCCCAGTTCCGTACCAAGGCACTCAACGCAATGCAGAATCGCATCACCGGGGAGCAAACGGTGGTGTTCGTGTCACATATGACTGACCAGGTGAAAGCGCTGTGTGATCGGGTGATATGGCTAGAACACGGCGAGGTGGTTGCCGAGGGGCCTGCCGATGAAGTTGTTGATGCGTACGCGGAGCAGGTGACCAAATAACTTAAAAAGTGTCTCAGGGCGAACAGGGCGGTTAAAAGGCTGGCTAACACAGCGCTGGGTTGTTGGCCTGATCACCGGCGGGTCGCTTGGCGCTAGTGTTGCCGTTTTTGTCCCTGGCAGAGTTCACTGGCGATCAGAATCGCCTGTTCCAGACTGCGGCAGTCAGCCTCGCCGCTTCCTGCCAGCTCCAACGCCGTACCATGGTCTACCGATGTGCGCACCAAGGGAAGGCCGAGTGTGATATTGATCGCCTCGCCAAAACCGGCGTATTTCAGCACAGGCAGCCCCTGGTCATGGTACATCGCAAATACCGCATCGCTGTTGTCCAGTACCTTCGGGTTGAAGGCGGTGTCTGCAGGCAGTGGTCCTGTCAAGTCCATGCCCTCGCCCCGCAGCGCCTGCATGACCGGAATCAGCGTATCAATCTCCTCGCGCCCCATATGCCCGCTTTCTCCGGCGTGAGGATTGACACCCAGTACAGCAATTCTGGGTGAGGGGATGCCGAACTTATCTCGGAGATCGGCGTGCAGTATGTTCAGCGTGCTCGTGAGTAGTTCAGGCGTAATGGCGTCAGGTATGTCGCGCAGTGGCAGGTGAGTGGTTGCCAGCGCGACGCGGAGTTGCCGTGTAGCCAGCATCATAACGACCTGTGATGCCCCGCAGGCCTCCGCCAGAAACTCAGTGTGCCCGGTAAAGGGAATCCCTGCGTCGTTGATCACCGATTTTTGTACCGGGCCTGTGACCATTGCCTGGAAAATATTCTTCTGGCAGCCCTCCACGGCCTCGCGCAAAGTCTCGAGAACGTAGGGCGCGTTTGCCGGATCCAGCTCGCCGGCGCGTGCAGGGTGGCGCAATGGAACGGGCTGAATGGCGAGATGGCCTGCCGCCCTGATTTTTGGTGTGGCGCCCGGGTCCAGTTCTGACAGCGAGATATCCAGCCCCAATGCCTGCGCTCGCGCGCGCAGCAAATCCGGGTCGGCAATCGCGACCAATTCGGCATCCCAGGTCTGTTGCGCAGCCATAAGAATCACGTCCGGCCCAATTCCGGCGGGTTCACCGGCTGTCAGCGCTATCCGGGGGACGTTCAAGAGGTTACCTACTTGACGTCGACGAAGGCTTCGTCGCGAATTTGTCGCAGCCAGGCGTCAAGCTCTTCCTGGTACTTGCGGTTGTGCACATAATCCATCGCTTTATTGCGCGTTGCCAGGTCAGACATGTCCTCGTCGCGTCGGCCCTCCACCTTAATGACATGCCAACCGAACTGGGTGCGCACGGGTTCCGCAATCTCGCCAACCGGAGTTTTTTGCACAGTGGCTTCAAACTCGGGCACCATTTGTCCGGGCGTGGTCCAGCCTAACTCACCGCCCTCCTGAGCGGAGCCGATATCCTCTGAATACTCCTGCGCCAATTCACCGAAATCCTCGCCTGCCAGCACTCGGGCGCGTAAGTTGGCTGCCAGTGCTTGAGCCTGGGCGTCTGTCATTATTTCTGAGGGCTTGATCAGAATGTGGCGCGCCTTGGTCTGCGTGACAACCTGCTCGCGCCCCCTGACCTCCACCAGGTTGATAATATGAAAACCGCTGTCAGAGCGAATCGGTTCTGAGGTTTCTCCCGGCTTGAGCGCCGGGGCGACATCACCGAACAGCGAGGGCAGATCTGCCAATTTGCGCCAGCCCAGGTCGCCACCGGTAAATTGGTAGGGGCTGGTACTGTTTTGTACCGCCTGTGCGAAATCCGTGCCCGAGCGAATGCGACTGAGCGTAGCCTCTACCTGGCTGCTTGCTGCTGAAACCTGCTCGGGAGACGCATCAGAAGGCAGCGCAATCAGGGCGTGGAGCAGGCGGAACTCCGGTTGGGTCAGATTTTGACCCTCGCGAGTCGACATGAAGTTCCCGACTTCTTCCTCGGTAATCTGGACGCGCTGGTTGATATTGCCCATTTGCACGCGTCTGATGATCATTTCGCGGCGCACCTGCTCTCGCATATTTTCGTAGGATTGTCCCCGTGACTGCAGTGCTGCCTGAAACTGTTCCAGGGTCATGCGGTTTTGGGCCGCAATGCGCTCGGTGGCGCGATTGATCTCTTCGTCGGCAATGCGAACGCCTGCACGCCTGCCCATCTGCAGCTGGATATTTTCGAGGATGAGTTGATCCAGAGTCTCGCGAATCAGGGTATCCTCAGGCGGCATCTGGACGCCTCGCGATTGCAAGCTCTGGGTCAAAGCGCTGACCCGGTCGCGCAGCTCGCTAGCCATGATGATGTCATCATCGACTATCGCCACGACCTGGTCGATGACCTCAGTAGCGGCTTGTGCCTGTGCCGTTGCCAACAGCAGGCACAGCGAGAGGTGCAGCAGTCTAGTAATCACGTTCTTCATAGCCTCGAATCATGTCGTCCATAACTTTAGTTACGCGGTTGCCAAAGCCCCCCATGCCCTTCAGGACAAACTGGAACTGGATGGTATTTTCCCGTTCCAAATCGGGATCGTTGAAATCGGTAAATGTGGAGACGTTATTGTAGTAACGCAGTTGCAGCAGTCGAACGGTCCAGCAGCAACTATCATATTCGACCCCGATCATATCTTCTATGCCGATACTGTTTTCCAGTGAATAGCGTATGGCACCAAAAATACTCCAGTTATTGTCCAGAGGCAGGAAACTCGATGCGCTGGCCTCGTCTGTCTTTGTCTGCCCGAAAATGCCTGTGCCGGTGGGGCGACGGAAGGTATAGCCGAGATTAAACACACTGCCATTATCAGGCTTGTAGCTGGCCAATGCGAATCCGGAATCGACCTGATCCTTATTGGGATCCCAGACCAGGCTGGAGCGCATGACGATGTCGCGGGTTGGCGCGAGTGTAAGATTGCCCGCAACCGCGGAGCTTTTTTCGTCAAGAGGTTCTGCGACGCGGCTCAGTCTCACCTTGCGGTCTTCGAAATAGTAGATTTGTCCGACACTCGCTGACAGCAGTGCGCGGCCAGATTGATCATCAATCAGCCGGCTGGTCACCCCGAGGGACATCTGGTTGGCGTCATCCAATCGGTCGTGGCCGGAGAAGCGCGTATCCCGGAATAACTGGGAGTAGCCGAAAGTCAGCTCTGCACTATCGAAGACGGGCTGGTCGGTCTGGTCTGCGCGCTCACTGTAAAGATAGTAGATGCGAGGTTCTAGCGTTTGCAGCAGGCTTTTGCCGGCAAAACGCATATTGCGCTCGAAAAACAGACCACCGTCCAGGTTGGCCACCGCTGAACCGGCAGACGGGGTGTTGTCGGGAAAGGTGGTGGCGTCGCTCAAGTCGTAGGCCACCTGACGGTATTTCAGTTCCGGGGTCAGGAAACCGAACGGCCAGGCCATGGGGTAGCTCATACCCGCTTCCCCGTATAAACGCTCTCCCGTGACCACGTCGCGATCAGCGCCGAAATTGGAATACTGCGTCATTGCTATCGGCTGCAGTGAGAAGGGTTGGCCACTGCCGCGGTACCGGGTGGTGATTTGAGGCAGGATCTCGTACTGGTTGGAAATATCGTCCGCCAGAGACTGGAAGCTTTGTACCTTTGCGTTAGTGAGCCAGTTGTTCCCGAGATAGTCGATGGACCCCAGTTGCAGCAGGTTGGTTCTGCGCAGATCGTCGATATTGGCGGTCTCCAGATCTTGCATGTAGT
>JAAENL010000190.1 GCA_024224435.1 Halieaceae bacterium | reverse complement strand
TGAGTTTTGCCACGGATGACTTTATCACCGGAGGCAGCGCGACGCTGAGTTCGACCGGTGGCAGTGGAGCGACGGTAACAATTACCGGGGAAACAGCGAGCACGCGGATAGAGATCGGGGATAGCACAGCTGGGGTTGCGGGGGCCCTGTCTTTGTCGGAAGCAGAGCTCCAGGACGTGGATAATACTTTTGCAGAGATTATCGTAGGCTTTGACAGCACTCAGTCAGGGACTATAGAAGTGGAGGAAAGTGGCGGATTACAAAACCTCAATACGGGGCTGCGTTTGAGGGGGGAGGCAGGAGATATCGATATAGACAGCGCTATTAACCTGAGTTCCACGGCGGGGGCTGATTTTGCTATAGAAGGTCAGGGCAATACCACTTTACTCAGTGGGGACATCACGACTGCAGGTGGAACCATCACGATCAATGACAGTGTTCTGGTAGATGGAGCGCGAGTTCTAGATTCTGGAAATGGAGGGACAGCAGCGACTGCGGGTAGCATTACCATAACTGGAGACATTGGATCGGTAGATACCGTTGGAGATACCTTGACGCTCAATGCGACCGGAAGCACTACCCATGGAGCAGTGGATGTGCAAGGCAATGTGGGCACAGGCACAGTCAATGGCTCACCGGCTAATGCCCTGAACGGCTTTACCATAACCCAGAGCAGTCAGGTGGACCTGGCCAATGTGAGCACGACCGGGGCGCAGAGTATCACGGGGACGAACATCGACCTGAACGGGACGAGTTACCAGAGCGACGATGGGAACATAGCGTTTAATGGCGCGGTAGATCTTGATGCGGGCAGCGCAATCAGTATCAACAGCGATGCCGATAGTGACGGAACCGATGGGAATATCAGTTTTAGCAGCACAATAGACGGCGCGCAGAGTCTCGCGCTGGCTGCAGATACAGGGACAGTGACCTTGAGTGGCGTGGTTGGAGGGACGACAGCATTGAGCAGTTTGACCGTTACATCTGCATCGCAGGTGGACCTGGCCAATGTGAGCACGACCGGGGCACAGAGTATCACGGGGACGAACATTGACCTGAACGGGACGAGTTATACGAGCAGCACGGGAGCATTAAGCTTTACCGGAGCGGTAGATTTGGATGCCGGGGCTGCGACCACGACAGTAACGAGCGGCGGGGGCTCGGGAGATAATATTACTTTTAGCAGCACGATAGACGATGCGTCCAACGATACTGCTTTGATACTGGATGCGGGCTCGGCGGGGAACGTAACGCTCAGTGGCGAGGTTGGGGGAACAAATCGTATCGGGGCGTTTACCCTCAGCAATGCCAATGATGCGAGTTTACAGGCGGTATCCACGAACAACGCCAATATTTTGGCAGGGACCAATGCGAACACGCGTTTGGGTGGGACTTTAACGCTTAATGGGGATCTGGATTCCGGTACGGGCGCAGCGGGCTCGATCAGCCTCAATGCGGATAACATTCGCCTCAATGCTTCTGGCACGGGAACTATTACGTTGGACACCGATGGCACGAGCGATGGAGCGATAGACCTGGCCACGGATACTGGTGGAGGCGGCACGTTGGCGAGTAGTACGGCGTGGGAAGATGGGATTACCTTAAATGCGGGCACCGCCACAGTGGATTTTTCGAATGCGACGCTGAGCGATCTGGATCACCTGGATGTGACTGCGTCCTCTGGGACGTTGGGCGATATTACATTGGGTGATGGGGCAGGGAATAGTAATGTTGGACTGGACATCAACACCACGGGGGATCTGACTCTTAATGGAGATGTGTCTACAGCTGGAGACAGTAGTAACAATGCGGGAATTATAGACTTGTCTGGAGTGGGGGGGGATATCATTCTGGCCAATGGCGGCAGTTCTGATGCTACGGTAGTAACCATTACCACGGATGCTTCTGGAACGGACGCTACTCTAACCTTGGGGCCGGTGTTGGATGGGGGTTCTGATATAGGGTTAACGTTAGATGCGGGAGTCGCTGACGTGACTACCAGTAGTACTATCGGCACGGGTGCGAACCCTATAGGAGCCTTTGTTGCAACAGGGAACGACATTAACATTAATGGAAATGTCGAAGCAACGAGCATCAGCCTCACGGCAGTTGAGGGCGGCGATGCGGACAGTATAGATATCACGGGTGTAACTTTGGACGCCAATGGGGGCAACATGAGTTTTGCCACGGATGACTTTATCACCGGAGGCAGCGCGACGCTGAGTTCGACCGGTGGCAGTGGAGCGACGGTAACAATTACCGGGGAAACAGCGAGCACGCGGATAGAGATCGGGGATAGCACAGCTGGGGTTGCGG
>JAAENL010000189.1 GCA_024224435.1 Halieaceae bacterium | reverse complement strand
GGCCTTTCACTGTGACATCGCCGACCTGAAGGATGTACAGGCCAAGGTGGCCCAGGTGAACGCCGCGCTGGGCCAGGTAGAATTGCTGGTGCACGCTGCCGCACTGATGCCAAGTCATCAGCTGGTGGATCACACACACGAGGATATGGAGCGACTTTTCCGTATCAACTATTTTGGCACTACGTACATGATACGCGCCGTCCTGCCCGCGATGATGGCGCGAGGCGAGGGCCGCATCGTCGCCTTTGGCTCTATCGCGGGTATTGCGCTGGTGCCCAAAATGGGAGCCTACTGTGCGACAAAGGCCGCCGTGAACGCTTATGTCGAAGTGCTACAAAACGAAATCCGTGGTTCCGGCGTGCGCGCCCACCTCATATGCCCACCCGCGGTCAACACGCCACTGGTAGACCAGACGATCGAAACCGACACACCGGGAAGCATCATACAGGCCAAGAAATCCGGCCGCCTCGCGGACCCGGAAAAAATGATCGACGCAATAGAAAAAGGCATCCGCAAGAACAAGGACATTATTTACCCCCCGGGAGCAAAGCTACTTTATATATGGCGTGCCCTACTGCCCAAGCTCTGGTGGAAAACGGTAATGACCTTCGAGAAATAGAAAGTCCAAGATGGGCCTGCGCAACGCCTGGGAAACAATCCTCTGCACCATCGGCCAGATCCAACCCGGTGATTGCGTGAAGACACTATCCTGCCTGATTTTCGGTCTGGGTTTGGCCGGCTGCGGCAACGATGAAATCGTTGGCAGCCACGAATGCATCAACGCCCTGACCGCGGACGAAAAAGCGGCTGGCTGGCACCTTCTGTTCGACGGAAAATCCCTCAGCCAGTGGCGCTCTTATCAGGAGGAAGAGGTCAATGACGGCTGGGGCATTGAAAACGGCTGCCTCACTCGCCTCGGCTTCGGTGGCGACATCATCACGCGCGAGCAGTTTGGTGATTTTGAACTGAAAGTGGAATGGCGCATCAGCGACGCGGGCAACAGCGGAATCTTTATTCGCGGCAACGAATCCGGTCGCAACATGCAATATTCCGGCTATGAAATGCAGGTACTCGACAACGCAGGTCACTACGATGCCAGTGACCCAACGCACAGAGCGGGCGCCTACTACGATATGCTTGCACCGGATCACGATACCAGCAGACCTGTTGGTCACTGGAACCGCGCGCACATTATCGCTCGCGGTCCCGAGGTTCAATTCTGGCTTAACGATCACATCACGGCGCAGTTTGAGCAGGGCAGTGCAGATTGGCAAACGCTGTATAAAAAGAGCAAGTTCGCTGACCGTCCAGACTACGGCAGCCTGTTCAGTGGTCATATCGGCTTACAGGATCACTGGGACAAAGTCTGGTTCAGGAATATCCGGGTCCTGAAAACAAATGGGGCGCCAACTCCACGCTGAAGGTCCCTCCGAGAGAATGCGCTTGCGCCTCTGCAAGTGGTCCATTTGAAAATACGGTGTCGCACAACGAGTGAAAGACAAAGGCGATCGTGGCGATACTGTAAAAAAATAACCGGAGAAGACAACGGTCCGCTTTGCGTTAAAGCAGCGCTTCCGCTAGCATCGCCGCCCGATGGCCTCTTCACGACACTTGCTACCCGATTCACGCTGGTTACTGCCTCTGCTCGCCGCCCTGGTCGCGCTGGGGCCACTCAGCGTCGATGTTTATCTGCCAGCAATGCCTATCATCATGGAAGAGCTGGATACGGATATTCAGCGCATGCACCTCACTCTCACGACCTATCTTGCGGGCTTCGCAGTATTCCACTTAGTGTGTGGCCCCCTCGCAGACCGCTACGGACGCAAGCCGATATTGATCATCGGCACCGTTCTTTTTGTTTCTGCCTGCATCGGCTGCGCCGCTGCCAGCACTGTTGAGGCACTTATGTTGTTCCGGTTTCTGCAGGGCATTGGTGCCTGCGTCGGACCTACCCTGGCCCGGGCGATAGCACGGGATGTTTTCGGGCCTACCCGCGCAGCGCGCGCACTTTCAGTGATCGCCCTGTTCATGGCGTTAGCGCCGGCAGTAGCACCCACCCTAGGGGGCTTAATGTTGCTGTGGCTTCCATGGCCCAGCATATTTGTTTTGCTGGCCGTCTACGGCATCGTCACGATAGCCCTTATTCACGTATTTTTAGCCGAATCACTGCCAGTGCGGCAGAGCCTCCATCCAATAGCAATCGCCCGCAACTTTCGGCTGTTGTTTCGTAGCCGCCTCTTCCTCGTTGCGACCTTCGCCAGCGGTCTGATTTACGCGGGGCTCCTCACCTACCTGTCGTCTTCCAGCTTTGTGTACATACAGATGATGGGCGTACCCGTGGAGTCTTTCGGCTTCATTTTCCTGACTTCGGTTATTGGCTACATGGTCGGAAGCGCGCTAAGTGCGAGACTGGCCCGGCACTGCGATTCGGAACTCACTGTACTACTGGGCGCGGTGCTGATTGCCGGTGCCGTCTCCAGTATGTGGATCGGTACCCACTTTTATCCGGATAGCCTCCCGGTGCTCGTTCTTCCAATGGTGCTTTACGCTACCGGGATGGGTTTAGTACTGCCCAATGCCATGGCGATAGCACTTAGCCCGTTTCCCGGTATCGCCGGCACGGCCTCCGCGATGCTGGGCTTTATCCAGATGGCACTGTCCGCCGGCGCAACTGCGCTGGTAGGAAAATACCTGGTCGATACCCCTCAACCCATGCTCGATTTTATGCTTATGATCAGCCTCTCAGCGCTTATTCTCGCTGTCTGGCTGTACCGCCTGCACCAGCGCACCGGACACTGACCCAGCCCGGTCACTGTGGCATACTCAGCGGGATTCAGGAGAGACAATACCGTGCAAAACGCCCCCGACGTAACGCAACTGATTGGCAACACGCCACTCGTTCATCTGAAGCAGGTATCAGAGAGGACCGGTTGCACCATTTTAGGCAAGGCCGAATTCCTGAATCCCGGAGGCTCGATCAAAGACCGCACCGCTCTCGGGATCATTCGCGCCGCACAAGCCGCGGGGGATCTTCAACCGGGCGGACGAATCGTCGAGGGCACCGCGGGTAACACCGGCATCGGCCTGACATTATTGGCCAACGCCCTGGGATACACCTGCTCCATCATTATGCCGCTGACTCAAAGTAAAGAAAAAATAGATACCCTCGAATTGCTGGGTGCTGATCTACACCTCGTGCCGGCAACGTCCTACAGTGACAAAAATCATTACATTCACCAGGCCGAGCGACTGACAAATAAACTCGCCCAGCGCGAGGAACACGGCGCCATCTGGGCGAGGCAGTTCGACAATCTCGCCAATATGGATGCTCACTACCGAACGACAGGGGCGGAAATCTGGGACCAGACTGCCGGTAAGATCGACGGCTTTATTTGCTCCGTGGGTACCGGAGGGTCGCTGGCCGGTATTTCAGTCGCGCTGAAAGAGCGCAACGAGGGTATCGCCATCGGGCTGGTAGACCCCTGTGGCGCATCAATGGAAGCCTACTTCAACAAGGGCACAGCGGAGGCCAGCGCAGGCACCTCCATCATAGAGGGAATTGGCGTCAACCATGTCACAGACAACGTGGCACGGGCTCGAGTCGATCAGGCTTATACCATTGACGATACTGAAGCACTGCCCTACGCATTTGACCTGTTAAGGCACGAGGGACTCTGTCTCGGTGGCACATCGGGTATTAATATCGCAGGCGCTGTAAGACTGGCGGAACATCTGGGGCCGGGTCATACCATCGTCACTATCCTTTGCGACTACGGCAACCGCTACCAGAGTAAACTGTTCAACCCGGTTTTTCTGGAAAACAAGGGCCTGCCCATTCCAGAATGGCTTGCAATCTAATCCCGGCAAAGGAAGACCCATGAAGATCGGTATAATCTGTGGCAGCCACCGCGAACCGTCCGAGAGCGGCAAAGTAGCGCGCTGTATCGAAAAGTCCCTGTTGCAACAGGGCCACTGTGACGAAACCTGGCTGTATGACCTGGGTGGCAACCCATTGCCCCTTTGGGATGAGGGCGTGTGGGACGGTAACGATACCCGCTGGCAAGAAATCCTCAGGCCTCTGAGTGAAGAGCTGTTGTCCTGCGATGGCTTCGTGATTGTCTCGCCGGAGTGGCATGGTATGGCGCCGGCTGGCTTGAAAAATTTTTTCCTGATGTGGACCGCGGGCGGCGAGCTGGCCCACAAACCTGCTCTTATCGTCACGGTTTCAACCGCCGATGGAGGATCTTTTCCGGTAGCGGAGCTACGCATGAGCAGCTACAAGAATAGCCGTATCTGCTATCTGCCGGAGCACCTGATTATTCGCTACGTAGATACCCTGTTCAACGACGACCCGACAAAGAATAAAGCCAGTGCGCAGAGGTATTTCGACGACCGTCTCGCCTATTGCCTGGCGATGCTGAAAGAATACGCAATGGCATTTCGGCAGATTCGCGCCAGCGGAAAAACCTCTCTGGAGACTTACACCAGCGGCATGTGAAAGATGACCGAAAGCGGATTCGGCTATTCCACTGTGAGAGTAATACCCTCCAGTCCAATGATGGTTGCTGTACTGCCTTTCGCGAGAACAACATCAGTCGACGCGTCGAGTTCAGCACGCCAATCGGTGCCTGACCACTGGACTGTACCCGCAGCTCCGGGACCGATGTCACTAAGCACTACCACCTGCTGACCAATGGCGTCGTTACCCGGCATCTTACCCGGTCTACTTTGCCAGCGCTTAAGTGGCCGATAAGCGATAAAGGCGACCACTGCAGTACTCAGGACGAACACCGCGGTTGTCAGTATCCAGCCGGCGTCCTGGTAAACAAAGGCGACAGCTGCAGCGGCCAGGGCGCCCGCCCCAAGGAATAATAACCAGAATACACTGAGCTGAAAAACAAGCAGCTCGAGAACAATCAGAATGATCGCCGCTATCAGATAAAAGAAGAAAGGTGTGGCCGCTGCCATGTCAGATTTGCTCCGCTTGGTCGACCTGTCCTTTGAGCGTCTCGAATGCAGTGAACGCCTTGCCCACTACGGACGATACGTCGGAGCCATCAGAAGGAATCAAAGCCACAGTGCCGTTACGCGCCAGTTTTTCGAAAGCGGCAATGTATTGCTCGGATAGTTGCTGAGCAACCGCAGTAGTGCCCCCTTCCTGAGTAATCGCCTGGGAGATGGCTTTAATCGCCTCGGCCCGCGCACGCGCTTCGATTAACACCGACTCCGCCGAACCCTGAGCGCGCAGAACCGTGGCTTGCTTGTCTCCGTTCGCTTCATTGATCTGCGCCTCGCGATAGCCCTCTGATGTCGTGACCGCAACACGACGCTCACGCTCTGCAGCCATCTGCTTTTCCATCTCTTCCAAAATACTGCTGGGGGGGGCGATATCTTTCACCTCGTAGCGCAATACCTTGGTTCCCCAACTATTGGATGCTTCGTCAATCGCCGCGGTCACTTGCGCATTGATGGATTCGCGAGACTCGAAGGTCTGGTCCAGCGTGATCTTGCCAATCTCAGCACGCATAGTCGTCTGGGCCAGCTGCGTGATAGCGAAAGAAAGATTGTCAACGCCGTAGCTGGCCGCCCTCGGATCCATGATCCGCATGTACAATACACCGTCGATACCAAGAGCAACATTGTCTCTGGTAATGGCTTGCTGCGACGGAACGTCAATGGCGAACTCTTTCAGTGAGTGCCGGTATGCGACACGATCAAGGAAAGGGATGAGAATGTGAAAGCCCGCTTCCAGCGTCGCCGAGTATTTACCCAGACGCTCGACTACAAAAGCCTCGTTCTGAGGGACAATCCTGACGATCTTGCTCAGGATGACTATCAGGACAACGCCCAGGCCCGCCCATATCAACAGTGATTCCATACCAAGCTCCCTTATCTATGCTCCAGCCTGATATTAGGCCAGCACAACGTCAAAAGTACAGTTACCCCTCACCGGGCGGCGCAGAGTCATACATTGGGGGAGGGCTTCGGAAACCCGAGTCGTCCACTACTGTCCTAACCGCTGCAGGGCGCAGGACAGCGCATACCGCCTTTATCTGGCAGCGAGGCTCACGCCATCAGTTGGCAGATGCACGTTCCTGCTCAATGAGGTATTCCGCCACTTTCAACATGCTCGCCTGATCACCCGCTTTCCCAGCGCTGATCAGGTACTTCCCGTTAACCATTAACGAGGGAGTGCCCGTCACCCGCGCGCCCTTGGCCGCGGCGACGCCCTGGCTCACCTGGCTGTTCACACCGAACGAATTATACGCCTTGTTGAAGTCTTCACTGGAAACACCGTTAGCCACAAACAGGGCTTCTATTTCGGCGTCAGAACCAAGTGGTTTGCGCTCCTCGTTCATTGCTCGAAAGATAACGGGGCTCATAGTGTCGAGAACCCCAAGCGCCTGGGCTGTATAGTACGCCTTGGCGTGCAGCTCCATGACACCTCGCCATACGGCAGGGATGCCGCGGAAGCTGACATCATCCGGCATGGTTTTTTTCCATTGCCCAATCACTGGCTCGAAGGTGTAACAATGCCCACAGCCATACCAGAAAAACTCTGCAAGTTCGATTTTGCCGGGCTCTACCACGCGAATCGGGGGATTGATTACATCGTAATGGGTGCCTGCGGCGTACGTTTCAGCAGTGTCGGCCAGGGCGTTCGCCAGACCAATTGTGAGTAAAGACAGCGTCAATAAAAATTGTTTGATCATGATTCCCTCGAAAATCCATTCGCCACTGGATAAGACAACGAGACGGGCCCGTTGTTCTCGAAAATACAGCAAAAACTTCTTCTACTCTAGTGTAGCCCTGACACGTAGCTCGACACGGCTTCAATCTCCCTGTCGCTGAGGGCAAACGCCACGCTGCGCATGATCTTCGCATCACCATCGTTGACGCGACCCGAGGGGTCGTCGTATCCCTTACGGTAAGCGCGCAGTTGGTCTGCCACATACTGAGCGTGTTGCCCTGCCAGTGAGGGGAAGCCGCCCGGCGCGTTGCCCTGCCCCGAGGGGGAGTGACAGGCGATACAGGCCGCCACGTTGCGACCTGCCACACCGCTGCGATAAATCTTTGCACCTAACTCCAGCAGGGCCGGATCGGTCTGGCCGCCGCTTGTTTCCTGACTGGAAAAATATGCCGCGATATCCGCCAGCTCCTGGTCGGTCTTGTCGTCCACCTGCCCGATCATCGTAGGCACCACACGCACGCCATCGCGAATATCCTGCAACTGCTTGTAAAGATACCTCTCACCCTGCCCCGCGAGCTTGGGAAAGGGCGCGGGGCCATTTCCATCCTCACCGTGGCATGCAACACAGGTGGCCGCCTCGTTTTTGCCCGCTGCCGCGTCGCCAGCAGGTCTCTCCGCTGCGAGGCCGGACGATGCAAAGCCCAGTGTCAGGCAGAGCAGGATCGCTTGTTTTTTCATGTCAAATTCCGGTAATGCGTGAGTGTTAACTGTACCTATTGTGGTGCCGGGGACGCCATAAACACGATCAGTTCCTCGTATTCTTCATCGGTGCAATCAGCACACAGACCCGTTGGCGGCATCCCGTTGAGTCCATCCTTGACCGACTGAACCAAAGCCGGCATCCCCTTGGCCATGCGGGGCGCCCATGCAGCCTCATCATGCGTCTTTGGAGCGCCGGCGGCACCGCTGTAATGACAGGCGAAGCAGGACGACTGGTACTTGGCGGGCGCATCAGCGGCTTGGGCACCGAGGGCCGAACACATCAAAACTGCTGCGAAAAGCTTCTTCATGGGAAAACCTCTACGTTGTGGGCGACTAAACCAAACTACCTTACAAGCGTTTGATAACAGACGAAAAAAGCTGTGGCATTATATACGAGATAATCACACCAAAAAAGGCAATCGCCCCAATGACTAAATCCGGACGGGACCACCCGTCAGAGACGCCAAATTACCGCGGAGCCCAGTTTCTCACCAGCGCGGCCAAGCTCAGCCAGTGCCCGCCGGACGAGGGCTGGGAAGTGGCCTTTGCGGGGCGGTCGAATGCTGGAAAATCCAGTGCAATCAATAGTTTAACAACAAATAGCAAGCTCGCAAAGACCTCCAAGACACCCGGGCGTACTCAGCTGATCAATTTTTTTGCGCTCTCTGAAAGCCAGCGGCTGGTGGACTTGCCGGGATATGGGTTTGCCAAGGTGCCCCTGAAAGTCAAACAAGAGTGGACGCGGCAGCTCGAAAATTACCTGCAAAAGCGCGAGTGCCTGCAAGGATTGATCGTGCTGATGGACATTCGCCACCCGCTGCAGCCCTTCGACCAGCAAATGCTGGACTGGACTGCGTCGGCTAACATGCCTGTACATATCCTGCTGACCAAGGCGGACAAGCTGAAGCGAGGCGCGGCGAGCGCTACCCTGCTGAAAGTGCGTTCCGCACTTGAACCCCTGGGCGAACGCGCCAGCGTGCAGCTGTTCTCCGCCCCGAAGCATGCAGGCCACGAGGAGCTGACGGCGGTACTGGATAACTGGCTAACGGGCTAGGGCGCAATGGCACGAGGCTGGCGGCAAAAAAATGCCCCACCCACTCCGTGAAGGGGCGGGTGGGGCTTACAAGGTCTCTTAGGGAAAGAGACGAGCTAACAGTGATTCAGGGGGTGAATCACTCAGGGACATAGCTCTCACTACATACAGTCAGATGGTCTGTAGGGCAGAAAGTTCCCCTGCATCTCGACAGTTCTTTATTTTTTCTGTTCTGGCCCCATCGTCAGGCCTGCAAAAGCCAACGGCGAGCCCGGCCGCGCGCCAAATCCCTGAACCCCGAGGGGGTATACCTTTTATGCTTATTATGAGTATTATGAGCCTCGTATAGACACCATGGAAGGAAGGCTATCTCGCCTTCACCGAACTTGGGGATAAAAATATGAATCGTCGTTTACTCTCATACAGCAAGCTCGCCGCCGGCTTTCTGATTGGATCACTGGCCGCGAGCCCAGCCTTAACACAAGGTATGCTTGAAGAGGTGATTGTTACCGCCCAAAAGCGGGAACAAAGTCTGCAGGACGTGCCCATAGCGGTTTCGGCCTTCACCGGAGAGATGCTCGAAAGAGCCGGTGTTAAAGACATGTTCGACCTCCAGGTCAATGCCCCCAGCCTGATCGTTAGCCAAAGCCAGACATCCACGACATCGACTTTCTCTATTCGCGGCGTATTCACCAGCTCACAGAACTTCGGCCTGGAATCGTCAGTGGGGCTTTATGTCGATGGCGTCTACCGCGCTCGGCAGGGATCCATGATCAATAACTTGCTGGATGTGGCGTCAGTGGAAGTGCTGCGAGGCCCCCAGGGTACGCTATTCGGTCGCAATACTCCCGCCGGCGCAGTGCAGATAAACTCCGTGGCACCTGACTTTGAAGGTACCGGTTTCCTTGAGGCAACCGCCGGCGATTACGATCTCTACGGTGTGAGTGGCGCCAAATCGCTCACCATCATAGATGATGTGCTGGCTGTTCGTGGTACCGGTTTTTACATGAACCGTGACGGCTACGTCGACTGGATAGGGCAAGATGGCGTGAAAAAGAACGACGCGTTCAATGACAGGGATCGCTGGGGGGTGCGTCTACAAGCACTTTACACCCCGACAGACGACCTGACCGTGCGCACCATCATAGACCAATCAAAAGTCAACGAAATCTGCTGCGGCACCGGCACATGGAAGAATAACTTCTTCCCACAGGATGGTGGAACGCTACCCGCAAATCCGAATTGGAATCCGCCGCCAGCAAATGGGCCTACCGACCAGTACATCGCTGACGCAGGCGGTGTGGTGCTTAACGGCAATGACTGGGATGATGACCAGGTTGTCACCGCGGCTCGCGAGCCCAAATCCAAAAACGACGACAAGGGTATTTCGGTGCAGGTCGACTGGGAAACAGACCCCTTTCTCGTAACCAGCATTACCGCCTACCGAGAGCATTCCTCCTTCGACGACGCTGACATCCTGTTTACCAATCTCGACGGCGCCTATCGAGTCAATGATTCGGACCAAGAGCAGTTCACACAGGAATTTCGCATCACTGGTGAGGTGGACAAGTTTAACTATGTCGCCGGTTTGTATTACTACCACCAGAAGCTGAAAAACGACCGCTCCACAACTGTAGGTAAAGACACCACCATAATCGCTCTCGGGCCTACCTTTCCAAGCTCATTTTTTATCGCCGGCACGGGCTCCCGCGACCTCAACGACCAGAAGCACGAAAGCTACGCGGTATTCGGTCAAGCCGATTACAACCTGACAGATGCATTAGTACTGACAGCCGGCCTGCGCTGGACCTACGAAGACAAGAAGATGGAGAATATCTTCACTCAGGATTTCCCCGTGCCGGGGGATCCGACAGGGAATGTAGGTTTCACCGCGTTCCCGCCCCTGACTCCGACGCCCGACCTTAAGGAAGACTTCGATGACAATAAGGTCACAGGGACCGTCAAGCTAAGCTGGTTCGCGACCGACGCAATCATGCTATATGGCTCCTACGGTACGGGCTACAAATCCGGTGGTATCAACACAGACCGGATCGACCCGGCCTTCAACCCGATCTTCGATGCCGAGGAAGCGAAGTCGTATGAAGTAGGTATGAAAGCAGAGTTCCCCGAGCAAGCTCTAAGGGTAAACGTAGCATTGCATAAGACAGATACCGATAATCTGCAGACTGTCTCCTTCCAGGGCGGTGGATTTGTTCTGAGCAATGCGGGCACCGCGGAGACCTACGGCGGCGAAATCGATCTGAACTGGGCAGCCACCGACTCCACTACTTTGACACTGGCGTACGCGTATAACCACGGCGAATACGAGAACTTTGAGAATGGCCCCTGCTGGACGGGGCAGCCCTGGCAGACGGGTCAGCCCGATCCGGGCAACCCGAACCCAGACGGGCCTTCCGGAGCCTGTGATCGAAGCGGAGGTGACCTGTCCGGGAACCCTGAGAACGTCGTGGTGGTCACTGGTAACCAGAACTTCCGCCTCAGCGATGCACTGGAAGGCTTCGTATACGCGGAGTATATCTGGACCGACAAGCGCATGACCGACGTCAACAATGATCCAGAAAAATTTGACGATGCTTACGCTCTGGTTAACGCTCGCGTGGGCGTTCGCTATGAGCCATGGGATACAGTACTGACTCTTTGGGGTCGCAACCTGACCGATGAAATGTATACACGCACCATCGCCGATGCCCCCGCGCAAACCGGCCGTTACATCGCTTACTACACAGAGCCTCTCACCTGGGGTTTAACAATCCGCAAAGATTTTTAGTCTCTTTGTACCTGACTATGCGCTCCGGAACATATCCGGGGCGCATAGCTCCAACAACACCCGCCGACTCGACCCTGCTACTTCAATTCTGACCCAATCCGGATAGCGGCTATCGCTGTCTGAAACAAACGTTGTTGGCGCTGCGAAGGAGAGACACACGACAGGGAGCCTTCAGGCAAGGTTCTATTTAATCTGCTCCCGATGGCTGTTCCGGGACAGCCGTATCAATGTGCCTCATCCCAGTTGTCGCCCACACCCGCTTCCACCAGCAGGGGTACCGCCAGCTCCGCGGCACCTGACATCAGTGCGCAAATACGATCGCTGACAGATCCAACCTCGTCTTCGGCAACCTCGAACACAAGCTCATCATGTACCTGCATGATCATGCGGGCACGCGCATCGCCTTGCTGCAACCACTCGTCAACAGAGAGCATGGCCCTCTTGATAATGTCTGCAGCGGTGCCCTGCATGGGCGCGTTAATCGCAGTCCTCTCGGCAGCCTGGACACGCATTTTATTACGCGCATTGATTTCCGGCAGATACAAACGTCGACCAAACAGTGTTTGCACATACCCCTGCTCTTTAGCCAGAGTACGGGTGCGGTCCATATAGTCCGCCACGCCCGGGTAGCGCTCGAAATAGCGGTCGATATATTCCTGCGCCTCGCTTCGGCCGAGATGTAACTGCTTGGCGAGACCAAAAGCTGACATACCGTAAATCAGGCCAAAGTTGATCGCCTTGGCTTTGCGGCGCTGGTCTACGGACACGGATGCCAACGGCACTTCGAACACTTCTGCAGCCGTAGCCGCGTGAACGTCCTGACCCTCTTTAAACGCCTTCAATAAGCCAGTGTCTGCTGACAGGTGTGCCATGATCCGCAGTTCAATTTGTGAATAGTCTGCCGCAAGAATCTTGTGCCCGGGTGGCGCAATAAACGCCTGTCGAATACGGCGGCCCTCGCTTGTCCGAATCGGAATATTTTGCAGGTTAGGGTCAGAAGACGATAAGCGACCGGTCGCCGTAACCGCCTGATGGTAGGAGGTATGAACGCGACCAGTAGCGCTGTTGAGCATCTGGGGGAGTTTGTCAGTGTAGGTAGATTTTAGTTTACTCAGGCTGCGATATTCGAGTAACAGCTTCGGCAGGGGGTAGTCCAGAGCCAGCTCAGCGAGCACGTCTTCCGCCGTCGAGGGCGCGCCTTTAGGTGTTTTCTTGATTACTGGCAGTTCCAGTTTTTGGAACAGAATCTCGCCCAACTGTTTGGGCGAGCCCAGATTAAACGCCTGCCCCGCGAGATCATAAGCCTGGGATTCAAGTTCCTTTAAACGCTCTCCCAGTTCGAGGCTCTGCTTTTGCAATAGATCGCGCGATACCAGCGCGCCCTCCCGCTCAATGCGCGACAGCACCGACACCAGCGGCACTTCAAGGTCGACCAGTACATTCTTTAGATCGCCCTGCTCCTTTAGCTTGGGCCAAAGATGGTCGTGGAGTCGCAGGGTAATATCGGCGTCTTCCGCGGCATAGGGGCCAGCCTCCTCAAGCCGGACCTCATTAAAAGAAAGCTGCTTGGCCCCTTTACCTGCAACATCCTCAAAATGAATCGTTCTCTGCCCCAGATACTTGAGGGCAAGACTGTTCATGTCATGTCGGGTAGCGGTGGAATCAAGCACGTAGGATTCGAGCATTGTGTCAAAACGGATGCCGCGCAGGGTAATGCCGTGGTTAGCGAGCACACTGGCGTCGTATTTAAGATTCTGTCCGACCTTGGCCGCGCTGTTGTCCTCGAGCAGAGGCTTCAAGGCCCCGAGCACATCGTCTCGCGACAGCTGCGGCGGAGCATCTAGATAATCGTGAGCCAGGGGCACATAAGCCGCCCGACCCGGCTCTATCGCAAAGGATACCCCGACGATTCGCGCATCCATATAATTCAGACTGGTGGTTTCCGTATCGAAGGCAAAGAGGTCTGATTCCTTTAACGCCTGCAGCCAGCCATCGAATGCAGGCTGGTCTGTAACGATATCGTAATCGACAGCAGGAGAATCCTCGACGGTTATCGTGGGTGGTGTTTCGCCATCGTCAAGCAGCTCATCCAGCCAAGAGCGAAACTCGAGTTTGGTAAACCACTTAACCAGAGCGTCGCGGTCGGGCGTTTGATTCTCCAGCTGTTCCAGTTTGAGCTCGAGGGGTACATCGGTTTTGATCGTGGCCAACAGGTAGGACAGGTCAGCGTTATCTTTCTCTTTTTCAAGCTTGGCGCCCATCGTCTTGGCACCACGAAATGAAAGTGCCGCCACCTTGTCGAGATTGTTGTAGATCTCATCAAGGCTACCCAAGCCCTGCAATAACCCCAACGCGGTTTTCTCGCCCACTCCTGGCACTCCGGGGATATTGTCCACCTTGTCACCCATCAGGGCTAAAAAGTCGATGATCAGCGACGGCGGTATACCGAACTTTTCCTGCACGCCGGCTTCATCCATGACCGTCTGGGTCATGGTGTTGACCAGGGTAGTATGAGAGTCCACCAACTGGGCCATGTCCTTATCGCCAGTAGAGATTACGACTGCAAGCCCTTTGCTGCTGGCCTCACGAGACAAAGTGCCTATCACGTCATCGGCTTCTACGCCCGGCTCGCAAATGTAAGGCAAACCCATCGCCTTGACGATTTCATGGATAGGTTCAATCTGCTCACGCAACTCGTCCGGCATAGGCGGCCGGTTCGCTTTGTATTCCGGATAAATATCATCTCTGAATGTCTTGCCTTTGGCATCAAATACTACGGCAACCGGGCTGCCGGGGTAGTCTGCCAGCAGGCGACGCAGCATACTGGTCACGCCTCTAACCGCCCCCGTGTTCTGACCCGAGGATGTGGTGAGCATTGGCAATGCATGAAAGGCCCGATAGACATAGGAGGAGCCATCAACCAAAACGAGGGGCGCAGCGGCGGAATCCATAGTGCAACTTACCTTATATTCGTAGCCTGGTGGCATGAAACCCTGTTAGCAAGCAGGCGTTGTTGGCCCTGCATAGTACACAAGAGCTAGTGCTTCCAACCAGCCCTCGCGGCACGATAGGTCTTCATCATTTTTTCACGGTCTAGGGGTGCCTTGAAAAAGCCGTGGTAATCCCCCTTTGGGTTTATCAACACAACGTTGGCGCTGTGATCGACCTGGTAATCATCGCCGCTTCCTGCCACCTTCCTGAAGGGCGTATTCAAGGCTGTCGCAAAGCGGTGAATATCGAGAAACTCACCCGTCACCCCGGTAAATGTCGGATTAAAGAAAGGCACGTATGTCGCCAACTGCTCCACTGTGTCCCGCGCGGGATCCACCGACACCATCACAACCTGCGTGTCCAGCCGCTCGTCCTCGTCAAGACCCGCAACAAAATTGTCGAGAAAAGCCATCGTGGTAGGGCAGACATCCGGACAATAGGTAAAGCCGAAAAACAGCAGGCTCCAACGCCCCTGCAAGCTGCCTGGGACGAATGCCTCGCCCCTCTGATTCACCAGCTGGAACTGCCCCAGGCTTCGAGGCGTATCATGCAGATAGAGTCCGTTCGATTTCAGCTCAGTAGCCGACATTTCCTGGGGCAGCGTAACGCGCAAAACGAAACCGCCAACGAACAACATCATTATGCCGAGCAGAATGAAAACCGTCATTCGTATATTGCTGCGCTGGCTCATAGTGTTGCGACCGGAAACAGGTAGTGGTCAAGAAGCATGATCACAAACAGAGCCATTAAATAAGTGATGGAGTACTTGAACGTTTGCATCGGCGCATTGGGGTTTTTGCCTCGCATCAACGAAATCGCCCAGTACAGAAAACCCATACCCAGCACTACCGCACCCATCAAATATAACGGGCCGCTCATGCGTGTCGCGTAGGGCAGCAAGGTGATCAGAAACATGAGGATCGTATATAACAGGATGTGTAACTTGGTGAAAGCCACGCCGTGGGTGACAGGCAGCATCGGGATCTCTACCGCCGCGTACTCCTCCCTGCGATGAATCGCCAGAGCCCAAAAATGTGGCGGTGTCCAGGCAAAAATAATCAGGACGAGCAACAGGGCATGGCCGTGAATATTGTCGGTCACTGCAGTCCAACCCAGTAAGGGAGGGGCCGCTCCAGCAAGTCCGCCGATCACAATGTTTTGGGGCGTTGCCCGCTTAAGGAATAATGTATAAACAAACGCATAGCCCACCAGAGATGCAAGAGTCAGCCAGGCGGTGAGGGGATTAATCCAGATAATGAGAATCGTCATGCCCAGCGTGCCAAGCAAAAGTGCAAACAAGGCCGCCTGAGTATTGCTGACGCGCCCGCGGGCAATTGGGCGATTATGAGTACGAGCCATTTTCTGATCTACACGCTGATCAATCAGGTGATTGACCGCCGCTGCCGCGCCCGCGCAAAGTGCAATGCCAAGGTTTCCCAGTATCAGCACGCGCAACGGAACCATGCCCGGGACCGCCATAAACATACCAATTGCAGAGGTCAGGATCATGAGCAGAACGACGTTGGGCTTGGTCAGCTCCTTGTAGTCCCGCCAGCCCGCCGTTTCGTTATGTGTTAGCTCCGTCATGTCCTCTCAGCCACCGGAGTTCTTGAGCAGAAATTTGAGGTCAGCGATAACATCTTTGTAAGGAACCTGATTGTTGTAAGCCATCATCACCCACCCCGCCGGGTCGACAAGATACCAGGTCGTCGAGTCCTCCCGTTGCTCAGGGAAAAACTCCTCCTGCTCCGCCTTTGAAAGCAAAAGAACCTGCAGCTTACCGTGCTCAGCCTCCAGGTAATCAGCAAAGCTGTCCGGTGCAGCGCTTCCGTCACTGAGAGCGGTCGGGGACAGTTGGGTGTGTTCGCTCGCAGTGTCGCTAATATACATCCTGCGCAGACGATTAACATCTTTCCCTATCGCAATACGGATCTGCCGAGTTTCGTAAAG
>JAAENL010000188.1 GCA_024224435.1 Halieaceae bacterium | reverse complement strand
TTGGTTAACTAATTAAGTATAAGTATTAGGACGAACTGTTTTAAATATAATAAAATTTAAACTTAGTTTCATATGGAGACCTACTGGGAAGACTGCGTTAAGAACTACGACTTCGCTACCGCCAGAACCGCTGAGAACGAGATTTTCTCCATTGAGGGTGTTGCCTCTGGATCTCTCTACAACTACGGAAACTCCTGCATGGTTGATGCTATGCAGAGAGCCTGGGATGCCCTTAAGGATACCGTCACTGGTGAGGAGACCGAGGAGGCTGAGGAGGATTTTCTTGTCCATGGGGCGAGTTCCACCAGGCGTTGAGGAGAGTCATAGATGCCGCCCCCAGTTTAACCCGAAGCGGGCACGTCCGGGCGGAACATTCGTGCTGTCGGGCTCGGCAGCAATTCTCAATGCCCGGCGAGAAACCGGGACGATTGGTGCCAAATTCGGCAAATGCAGTACCGCGAGCGGCGACAGCAGGGCGCTCAACCCAGCCTACGCGCTACCGAGCGCCGAGATACGAATTTTCTCACCACGAAGAACACGAAGAGCACGAAGGTCTCGGAAGACGAATCGCTTGCTGTCGCCCTTCAGCATGGCCGACCTTGATATTCACGCATGAGTTACTGTTAAGTATCTTTTTTTCAACAGGGAACGCTGCTGCCGATGGACTTCAAGTGCGGGCCCGATCACCCGGTTCGAGCCGCATCGAATTCCATCCTTCGTGCTCTTCGTGTTCTTCGTGGTGAATGTCGATCGGCCTTTGTGTGTTTTGTTTGACTTGCCCATCACTCCGGAAATCGGGAATGCGCCCATCGGGAAACCTCTGCGTTCCTCCGCGTCCTCTGCGGTAAAGATATCATCCTGCCAGGAATCTCCGCGGTGTAAGCGCGTAGGCTGGGTTGAGGAACGAAACCCGGCACTTCACGGTAACGCCGTTGCCACAGGCCGCGCTCCGCTCGGCGGGCACGGCTGTTGGAAATGCGCTCCCCGGCAGGGATTCGGCGGGAGAAGCGGGATTTGATCAGGCGCCATCGGGTCGGAAAATCGTCGTCGCCCGCCGGCAGACGCCAAAGGCAGTGCGAATGATCCGGCAGTACCACAATCGCCTCGATGGTCAGGGGGTGATCGGCAAGCGTATGTCGAAACGCGGCGCGCAAGGCGGAGATATGACGGACCAACAGGTCGTTACCATTCCGCTAAGGACCGCAGCGTAACGCAATGCCGGGTTTCGTTCCTCAACCCAGCCTCGCGCTCAACCCAG
>JAAENL010000187.1 GCA_024224435.1 Halieaceae bacterium | reverse complement strand
CCCACTGATTCTCCAGTGGCCGGTGAGGTAAATTGAATTCTGGTGGCGAGATCGTCGCGCACCGGGATATTTTGGCTGGTATCGCCGGAGGGGCGCCCTGTAGCAGCTTGATCGCGGGCGCTTTGTCGCGGCATTGCCTGTCCGTCGCGGGCTTGCCATGACCTTTGAATTACTCTAACCTATTTAATACGAGTGTATTAAATGGACGCCGTTTGCCTTGCCCGATGATATCCGCATCCCGGACCTTGCCAACCCGTTGCTGACGGACGACCAGCTGGCCGCCCGGGCTTACGCCGACACGCTCGATATTGGTTTGAACAGTGAGAGCATATTGGCGGAGGCCAGAGAGAGAACAGGCCTCAGTGATTTCGGCCCCGAGGATTTTCGTGTCCGGCTCGACCTCCTATGCGGTGAGTGGCGCAATGATCCAACGCTACTCAAGTTGGGCCATTTGTCACTGCGGAACAAGCTGCTGCAGCACGCTTCAAGCCGATTGCTCATAACGGATGTCCTGCGTCGGCACCCTGAAATTCACCAGGTGGAGATCAAAGAGCCCATTATCGTCGCCGGCCTGCCTCGGTCGGGAACCACTCATTTAGTCAATCTTATGGCAGCTGATTCACGCCTGCGCGCACTGCCTCTGTGGGAGTCCTATGAACCGGTCCCCATGGTGGGGGAGCCCACTCGGATTAACGGCGTCGACCCGCGCTTCCAGCGCTGCGATGATACTTGGCAGGTGATGAAAACCATGTCGCCCTTGCTGGCGGCCATGCATCCAATGAACCCAGAGCACATACACGAAGAGTTGGAGCTTATGGGGCCGGATTTCGCGTCCTATAATTACGAATGGCTCAGCGTTTCGCCGCATTGGCGCGATCACTATTACGCGACGGACCAAACTCCCCATTACGAGTACATGAAGACAGTATTGAAAATTCTGACTTGGCAGGACGGCGATACAAGCGGAACCTCCACCCGTTGGGTATTGAAATGTCCGCAACATCTCGAGCAGTTGCGTGTCCTGAGTAGCGTTTTTCCCGATGCGACGGTGGCCATTACACACCGCGATCCAGTGTCGGTTATACAGTCTGCGGTTACGATGCTGGCATATGGCCAGCGCATGACTCGTGACCCAGTGGACACCCTCGGGTTAATTCAGTACTGGTCGGATCGGGTGCTGCACTTGCTGCAGGCCTGTGTGCAGGATCGCGATGTATTGCCGGCCGAGCGAAGCATTGACGTGCTGTTTCACGAATTTATGGCTGACGATATCAGTATGGTGGAGAAAATTTATACTCGGGCTGACCTCTCACTGGGTGAGAGCACCAGACGTGAGCTTGCAGCGTACATGGATGCGCACCCCAGGGGCAAGGACGGTCGCGTGGTTTACGATCTGCGTGGCGATTTTGGTGTCGATCCGGCTGAGCTGCGAGAGCGCTTTTCGTTTTATTTCCAACGTTTCCCCGTCCGAGAAGAAGTTAATTAAGTTGCCGGAGAAGCTGATGAGAGACCCTGTATACAAATCTCGACCCGTGGAGCCAAATCCAGCGCGTTTTGACAGTGCTCGACGAATTAACGACTTCATCCTGCAGTGTGAGGCATTTTCGAACACCTATCTGTTGGAGACCGGTGAAGGCAATATCCAGATAAATGCGGGTATGGGTATAGAGGCGCCTGTCATAAAGCAGAATTTTGATAGCCATTCGCATGCCCCCCTGCGCTACTTGCTGCTTACTCAGGGGCATGTAGATCATCTGGGTGGGGTCGCGTTTTTCCGTGAGCATAATCCGGGCCTGCGCGTCATTGCTGGAGCCGGCAACGCGGAGCATCAGTCTTACGATGGACGCCTCGCGGATTTTCGTGCGAGGCGTTCTGCTTTTGCCTTTACGGAGAAGTTTGCCAGTGCGTTCGATCACTACGCGCAGCATGGCCAGACTCAGTTTCCAGAGCAGGACAGGCCGACGCCGGACATTCTGGTCGAAGATCGGCACTCCCTCAGTCTCGGCGATCTGGAACTCGAAATTATTGCTGTGCCCGGCGCGGAAACCAACGATTCCGTCATCGTCTGGCTGCCCCAGCACAAGATATGCTTTACGGGGAATTTGTTTGGTTGTGCCTTCGGCCACTTCCCCAATCTGGTCACGATCCGGGGTGATCGATACCGTGATGCGTTGTCAGTAGCGGCAGCCGTCGACGTGGTGCAGGCGCTGGGTGCAGAGACTTTATTGTATGGACATCACGGCCCCGTTGAGGGCAGCGATCTTATTGCTACAGAGCTCGAGGTGCTGCGCAGCGCAATTATTTACGTGCACGATGAGACTGTTGCAGGCATGAATGCAGGTGCGGAGTTGTCGGAGCTTATGTCGCAAATACAGCTACCGCCTGAATTCGAGGTGGGAGAAGGCTATGGCAAGGTATCGTGGGGGGTAAGGGCGATCTGGGAGAGCTACGCTGGCTGGTTCAAGCATGAGTCATCGACAGAGCTATATTCCCAGCCGCAGCGGAGTATACACCCCGATCTGGTGGAGCTGGCGGGCGGCGCGCAAGCGATTGTTGAGCGTGCCAGAGAGAAACTGGCAGGTCGTGAGTATGTAGAAGCCCTGCACCTGCTGGACGTGTTGTCGCCTGCGCAGAGGCGGGCGCCTGATGCGGTCGAGGTTGCTTCTACAGCTCATCAATCACTGCTGGAAGCCAGCGATAATTTTTGGTTGTCGTCGTGGTTGCGGAATCAGGTGAGGCTTTTATCGGAAATCAAGACGACATAGGGTCAGTGGCAAAATCAAGCGGGGGTCGCGGCGGGGAGGTAATCCCGAGTGAGTTCCGTTGAGATTCTCCACAGCTCGGCTGCCATCGCATCATCCGTCATATAGGGTGTGCCCTCAGCGACAGCGCAGTCGGCAAAGTAGAAGCCGCGTACACCGACGAGATCCGGATTGGTGGCCACGTAACAACTGGTCGCAGACCCTTCCTCCACCGTTTTAAAAAACATCCAGCCAAAGTACTTCGCACCCCATTGCTGCCACGCGGGCAGGCTCTTGCCCAGATTCGTGTGTATCACCCCCGGATGCACGCTGTTGGCGGTTGCGTTGGTGTCAGAGATTTGCGCGGCCAGCTCCCTCGCGCAGAGGGCGTTAGCCAGTTTGGAGACGCCATAAGCATTCCAGGGGTCGTAGAAGCGGCTGCCGTCCAGGTTGTCGAACTCGATACCTTTGTCCGCCCGTCGGTGAGCCGTAGAACTGAGCAGTGTGAATCGGCCCTGGGGTGCGGCGAGCACGGCTTCACGCAGTTGGTTTATCAGGATGAAATGTCCGAGGTGATTGACGGCAAACTGTTTCTCTACACCGTTCACTAATTCCAGTTCGGGCAGGGCCATGATGCCCGCGTTGGTAATGAGTCCCGAGAGTGGAAGATTCATGCCACGAATTTTTTCCGCGCAGCGGACTACCGATTCCCAGTCAGCCAGATCAAGCGAGGCTGGGGTTGTCTCTCCCTCTACGCCTGCACAGGCTTTTTCAGCTTTGTCTTTGGTGCGGGCAATCCCTATCACGTGTGCGCCTCGCATGGCGAGAACACGCATAGTTTCGAACCCAAGACCTGAATTACAACCTGTAATCGCGATATTCATCCCGCTTAAATCGAGACCCTCTGTCACTTCCTCGGCGGTAGAGCTGCTGCCAAATGGACTGGTTGGCGGCTGCCGTGTGATGATTTGCGCGAGGATTGGCAAGGGCAGAGCTGAGAGAATACCCAGTGAGGCTGCTTGTTGCACAAAGTGGCGGCGGCTAAAAGTTCTTTTTGGCATGCAGCGGAGTCCTGAGTTGGATGGTTGATCATCACGTGCTAGTGATCGCCGCCGTCGGGTTCAGCGGCAAACAGAGCGAGTCAGTCGAGGAGATCGGGTTGCTCGTCGACAATGACGTCGAAAAGAGGCTGGAAACTGAACCAGCCCGCCGTTGGACTACCCACGGTTTCGCGCGTGACCAGAGCGACATCGCGGCTAATCAATGTTGGCTTTCCTGCCGCCTCGGCCATGAGTTGTGCCTGGCAACTGCGCTCCATGGTGATATACCACCAAGCGGCAGCATCAATGGTTTCACCGACTGTCAGCAAGCCGTGGTTGCGCAGGATCGCGGCTTTGTGGCCGCCCAGGGCTTCAGCGATACGATCGCCCTCCGAGAGGGTTAGAACCACCCCGGTAAAATCATCAAACAATACGTGATCTTCAAAGAAGGCGCAGCTGTCCTGGGTGATCGGGTCGAGCAGTCTACCCAGCGTCGAGAAGGCTTTGCCGAATAATGAATGGGAGTGTGCTGCAGCCGTGATGCTCGGGTTCGACATATGAATTCTGGAGTGAATGGTAAATGCTGCCCCGTTGAGCAGCCCATTGCCTTCGACAACGTCGCCTTTGTGGTTGACGAGCATAAGCTCTGACACTTTTACCTGTTTAAAAGAGCGGCCCATGGGGTTCACCCAGAAATGGTCTGTCAACTCCGGATCACGCACGGTAACGTGCCCCGCGACGCCTTCGTCAAAGCCAAACTTGCCAAACAGGCGCAGGGTGGCGGCGAGTTTGTTCTTGCGCTCCTGACGCATTTCCTCCGGTGACTGCGCGATGGTTTCAAGGTCTGCGCTGTCGGTGCTGTTCATGATTACACTGCTGGCCTGATCCGTCATGAATACTCCTCGATAATGCTGTCGACGTTGTCCTGCCAGTTTACACTTTCCTGAACCTCTTTTGTCCAGATGTTTAGGCAGGACAATGACAAGAGTAGCGCGCGAGTAAACGACTCAAGCGTTACATCTAGAACGAAAGCGCAGTGAATATTTGTGCTGGTCTGACCGTTAACGCGCGGTCGTGCGTCGGGCGAAAATCAGACGCCTCGTGTATCCAATGCCGCCGTGTAAATGCGACCCCTGATGGCGGCGCAGGGCTGGCTCCTGTAACGTTGCTGTGCGACCATGGTGTAACGTATATCAGCTTAATACAGGAGCGTTAATGAAGACTGCGTGGCGGGCACTGCCGTGGTTTGTCGCCACATGTCTGTTTTTGCCCGGTCGCGCAGCGGCCGAGACTATTGACCAACGGGTAGAGGCGGCCATAAGGCCGATCGCGAACACGCTGGCGGAACTGGTATTTTACAAGATTGATCTTTTCGGTCAGCCCTTTCCCTTAATCGTTCTCTGGTTGGCGGTTGCCGCCCTTTTTTTTACCTTCTACCTCGGATTCGTGAATATTCGCGGGTTTGTTTTTGCTCTGCGCCATATCATGGGGCAATACAACGATCCGGACGCCAAAGGCGAAATCTCCCATTTTCAGGCTGTGGCGACAGCGGTCTCTGGTACCGTAGGCATTGGCAATATCGGGGGTGTGGCGGTTGCAATCGTAATCGGTGGGCCGGGCGCCGCGTTCTGGCTGTTCATTGCCGGTTTTCTATCAATGTCTACGAAATTGGTGGAGTGCACACTTGGGGTTAAGTACCGACGGCACAACTCCGACGGATCGGTGTCTGGTGGCCCGATGTACTATCTCGAGCATTATTTGTCGGTCCGAGGCATGCCCCGCCTTGGCAAATGTTTGGGTGGGTTTTACGCGCTGTCATTGGTGATTGGCTGCCTCGGTATCGGCAATATGTTCCAGTCCAACCAGGCTTATGTGCAGTTCGTGACGATTTCGGGCGGGGAGGCGAGTTTTTTCGCGGACAAGGGCTGGTTATTCGGCGTGGTGTTAGCGTCGGTTGTTGCACTAGTGATCATTGGAGGCATACGCTCTATCGCCAGAGTCGCGTCACATATTGTGCCTTTCATGGGAGTGCTTTATGTGTTGTGCGCACTGGTCATCATCGGTATGAGTGCAGAGCATATTCCCGCCTCGATTGGGCTCATAGTCAGTGATGCATTCAGTATGCAAAGTGCTACCGGTGGCATGGTCGGCGCAATCATTGTTGGGTTTCAGCGAGCGCTGTTTTCCAATGAGGCGGGCATTGGTTCCGCGTCTATCGCGCACTCAGCTGTGAAAACGGATGAGCCGGCATCGGAGGGCCTGGTGTCCCTGCTGGAGCCTTTTATCGATACCGTGGTGATCTGCACGCTGACATCGCTGGTTATAATAACAACGGTATATCCAAATGGTTTGCTGGAAAGTGGTGCTGAGGGCATCGCCCTGACGTCCGCGGCGTTTCAACACCATGTCAGTTGGTCTCCTTACCCATTGGCGATCGCCGCGCTATTGTTTGCTTTCTCGACCAGTATCGCGTGGTCTTATTACGGTCTTAAAGGATGGACCTACCTGTTCGGTGAGGCCGCGCTGACGCAGTTAATTTTTAAAACTGTCTTTTGTGTGTTCATAGCACTTGGTTGCATGATTCAACTGAGCGCTGTACTCGATTTTTCCGACGCTATGGTATTCCTGATTGCTATCCCCAACATACTTGGGTTGTACTTGTTTGCCCCCGAGGTCAAGCGTGAGGTCAACTCATATCTTCGCCGACTAAAAGCGGGTGAGGTGAAAAAATCGCCTGTCTGACATCAGCGGTAGCAGGCGAGCGGGCCTAGAAAGGCTTATCTCCATCGACTGTGATGCGCAGCAATTTTCGGTGCGCTGGAAAGTAGTCATTTACTGGCTTGTGCTGCGTGCTGCGATTGTCCCAGATCGCAACGGAGTTGGGTTCCCACCGGAAACGACACGAGTACTCAGGTGTGGTGACGTGTTGAAACAGGAAATTTAACACCGTGTCGCTTTCTTGTTGAGTCAGACCGTCGATATGAGTGGTGAAAAGCCTGTTCACGAATATTACTTTTTTACCTGATTCCGGATGGGTACGTATGACCGGGTGCCGAACAGGCGGGTAGTGGGCCAGGGTATCCTTCAGTCGCTCACGCCCTGCCGGTTCCGCCAGGCTTTCACGAAAACCATGACTAAAATCGTGCACCGCATGCAGTGACTGGAGGAACATCTGCATGGATTCGGACAGTCCATTGTATGCTGCGCTCATACTGGACCACAGTGTATCCCCGCCCCGTGGAGGTACCGTTATGGAGCGTAATACGGTTGCCATCGGAGGGTGCTGCCGAAATGTCATGTCAGAGTGCCAGGCCTCAATTTTTGTCGGTTGCTCCGGTGTGCTCTCAAGAATAGTGATCTCCGGGAAGCCCTCCACCGTGTCATAAGCGGGGTGTGTTTGCAGCGGCCCGAGGCTAAGAGCGAGATCTTTCTGCTGCTGTGGACTGATATCCTGGTCTCGAAAAAAAATCACTTCATAAGTATTGAGAAGCTCACGAACAGTCCGTATGTCGTCGCCATTCATTTTCTGTCGAAAGTCAACGCCACCGACTTCCGCGCCCAGGGCCCCGGTAAGAGGTTTGATATCTAGCATGATGCTGTTTAGACCTCCCGTAATCTGCGTTTGGCTGTGCCGTGGGGAAAGCGGGTGAACCCTCGCTGTTCAAAGCAACGGGTCCATTTCACTTTGTTTTTGCCGTTAGCTCTGGTCGGATAATCGGTCCTTGATCCGGTTATAGGCCGAGGACAGTTCATCCATGACCACCTTTGTCGCTTGTCCGATATCGTCAGTTGCTTCCTTGGCCTCTGTCTCAAGTTTGTTCAGACTCTTCTCAGTGGAGTGCCATTTTGCTTCTAACTTGTCCCACTCGTCCTTGAATTCTGACTTCGCCAGGTGTGACTGAACCACTAGTTCATCTCGCTGAGTCTTGATCTTCTTCCACAGTGCTTGCAGGTCATCATGCATCGTCTTTCTCCTTTGGGTTTTTCAGTCAGAGTGCCCGGCCGAGATCATCCTGGCTGGCGCTACACGTAACGGGAATGAAACTCGATATGGTCCGCGATAAAAGTCGCTATAAAGAAGTAACTATGATTATAGCCGGGTTGCCGGCGAATGCTCATGGGATAGCCAGCTTCGGCGCTGACCTGCTCGAGCAGTTCGGTCTTCAATTGCTCTGCAAGGAACTCGTCTGCTTCGCCCTGATCCACTAGAACGGGTAGGTGCCGTTCTGCGATGCGGACAAGTTCCACACTATCATGGGCTTTCCAGGCGCTCTCGTCGTCCCCAATGTAGTTGCTCAGTGCTTTGATGCCCCAAGGACAATTAGAAGGCGAGCAAATGGGTGAAAATGCAGACACCGAACGGTAGCGTTGAGGGTTTTTCAGGGCGATGCTCAGTGCGCCGTGGCCGCCCATGGAATGACCAAAAATGCCTGCTCTCTCGACGTCAATCGGGCAGGCAGAAGCGGCAACCTGTGGTAATTCTTCCACCACGTAATCGTACATTTGATAGTGTTGTGCCCAGGGCGCCTGTGTCGCGTTGACGTAAAATCCCGCGCCCAGGCCGAAGTCATAGGCTGCATCTGGGTCATCGGGCACTGTTGCTCCGCGCGGACTGGTATCCGGGGCGACAATTGCCACACCATGCTCGGCAGCGTATTGCTGCGCTCCGGCTTTATGCACGAAATTCTCGTCAGTACAGGTCAGTCCGGAGAGCCAATACAAAACAGGCACTCGTCCGTGCTCCGCCGCGGGTGGCAAATAGACAGAGAAACTCATCTCGCAACCCAAGGTGTCAGCCGCGTGGGTAAAGCGCAGTTGTCGACCGCCAAAAGATTTATTTTCTCCAACTATATTCATGAATACCGCCGGCGCTAATAGAGCACTACGGAGCGAATACTTTCGCCGCTGTGCATCAGGTCAAAGGCTTTGTTGATGTCATTCAATGGCATGGTGTGAGTAATCAAGTCGTCGATATTGATTCTTCCCTCCATATACCAGTCCACAATCTTGGGAACATCGGTGCGTCCCCGGGCGCCGCCGAACGCGGTGCC
This sequence comes from Halieaceae bacterium, assembly GCA_024224435.1. Classification (GTDB taxonomy): domain Bacteria; phylum Pseudomonadota; class Gammaproteobacteria; order Pseudomonadales; family Halieaceae; genus Marimicrobium. The sequence goes on along the minus strand of JAAENL010000187.1, from coordinate 5,681 downwards.
GCGCCATGAACGACCAGTGACCAGTTGGAAAGGCCGTGTCGAAATTTCCTTGCCAGCGCCGGCGACGCCGATAATGCAGCTTTGCCCCCATCCTTTATGGCAGCATTCGAGCGCCTGACGCATGACGTCCACATTGCCGATGCACTCGAAGCTGTAGTCCACGCCGCCACCTGTCATATCGATGAGATGATCCACGACGTTATCCACTTCCAAAGGGTTGACAAAATCGGTCATGCCAAAGCTGCGGCCGAGTGCGTCCTTTGCCGGGTTGGTATCAATGCCGATAATTCGTGCCGCGCCCACCATGCGCGCGCCCTGAATGACATTCAGCCCAATACCGCCGAGGCCGAAAACTGCCACTGTAGCCCCGGGTTCTACGTTCATGGTGAAGGCTACCGCGCCTATCCCGGTGGTTACACCGCAGCCGATGTAGCATATCTTGTCGAAGGGTGCATCTTCACGCACCTTGGCCACGGCTATTTCTGGCAAGACGGTATAATTGGAGAAAGTGGAGCAGCCCATGTAGTGCAGTATGGGGGTGCCATCAAGAGAGAAGCGGCTGCTACCGTCTGGCATGACACCCTGACCCTGAGTGGTACGAATGGCTTGGCACAGGTTGGTTTTGGGATGAAGGCAGAAATTACACTCGCGGCACTCAGGAGTGTAGAGAGGAATGACGTGGTCACCTGGTTTGACGGATGTGACACCATCGCCGACATCGACCACGATTCCCGCGCCCTCATGTCCAAGAATAGCAGGAAACGCGCCCTCAGGATCGTCGCCAGACAGTGTAAAAGCGTCAGTGTGGCAGATGCCGGTGGCCTTTACCTCCACCATGACTTCACCTGCCCTCGGTCCCTCAAGGTCAACGTCTACAATTTCAAGTGGCTTCCCCGCTCCAAATGCGACAGCTGCGCGTGTTTTCATTTTGATAACCCTGTGTACCCGAAAATAAGTGTGACATAGTCTAACGGTAAGCTTGAAGGAGTTAAACCGGTCGCGGGCTTCAGCCGGACCAGCGCGCCTGGCAGAGATCCAGCCACTCCTTGAGCGCGGCGCTTTGAAACTTGTGTCGGTGCGTAATGAGATACCACTCCCGCTGAAAATCGCGGTCGGGGATAGACAGCGGAACCAATGAGCCACGCCGAAACGCATCAGACAGACAGATTTTTGACAGGCAGCCAACGCCCAGGCCAGCTTCTACCGCGCGTTTAATCGCTTCTGTGTGTTGTAACTCCATTGCGATATAAAGATCTGGCAGAATGCCTTGCATGGCCCGATCAAAGGCCTGGCGGGTACCCGACCCCTGTTCCCTGACGATCCAACGTTGCTTAAGCAGGTCCTCGTGTGTGATCTGTACAGACTTTGCAAGGTAGTGGTCGGGGGCCGCAAATACCACCAGTTCATCCTGACGCCAGTGAGCAATATTCAGGTCGGCGTGTGTGAGTTCACCCTCTATCAAACCCATGTCGAGTTCGAAGCTTGCTACCTGTTTGGCAATACTTTGGGTATTGGCCACCTGTAGCGCGATCTCTGCCATAGGATGCAGACGTTTGTAATCAGCGATCATGTTGACCGCTACGTAATTGCCAATAGTCAGGGTGGCACCGATGCGCAGGCCGCCGATAACGTTATCGCCAGACAGGTTTTGTTCGAAGCTCCTCGCTTGCTCCAGCAAGCGTTCTGCCTCAGGTCGCAGTTGCTTGCCCAGCTCACTGAGCTGCAGGCGTTTACCGAGGCGGTCAAATAACTTGATGTCGAATTGGTTCTCCAGCTCGGACAGGGCTCCGCTTGCTGCGGACTGGGACATCGCCAACGCCTGTGCGGCGCGGGTGACGTTCTCGTGCCGGGCGGTGGCGAGGAAAACTTCCAGCTGTCTCAGTGTGTAGCGCATCTTGTATATCCATTAATCCGATATCAGATATCTAATATATCTGTTTTACCTATATATCGCCAGAACTTAGTCTATCTCCTGCAATGTGTGGAGGAGGTAATCCCTGATGGCTCAATTACTCACCGAACAGGTAACGGCGGTTCATCACTGGACAGATCGGTTGTTCAGTTTCAAGACCACGCGCAGTCCAGGATTTCGATTCAGGAATGGGCATTTCACTATGATCGGCCTGACTCACGCGGGTCGACCACTGATGCGGGCCTACAGCATGGCGAGCGCAAACTATGAGGACGAGTTGGAATTTTTCAGCATCAAGGTGCCTGACGGTCCGCTCACATCCAGATTGCAACATATCGATGTGGGTGACGAGTTGCTGGTCAACAGCAAGGCGACGGGCACGTTGATACAGGATAACCTGTTGCCGGGCAGGCACCTGTATCTAATCGCCACCGGCACCGGGTTGGCGCCTTTTTTGAGCATTATTCGAGATCCTGAAATTTACGACCGCTTCGACAGGGTGGTACTCACCCATGGTTGTCGCTATACAGAAGAACTGGCTTACCGCGAATTGATTACGGAACACTTGCCGCGACACGAGTACCTTGGGGAGGCGATTAGTGAGAAGTTAATCTACTACCCCACGGTGACCCGGGAGCAGTTCGCAAACAATGGTCGTCTGACAGACCTCTTGCGCAGCGGGAGGTTGGCTGCGGATGTGAAGCTGCCGCCGGTAAATACGGAGGATGATCGATTCATGATTTGTGGCAGTCCTGCCATGTTAAAAGAAACAAGCGCGTTGTTGGATGCTCAGGGATTTATCGAGGCGCGTCACGGCGATGCGGGGCACTACGTGGTAGAACGTGCGTTTGTAGAGTCGTAAACAGGCCCGCGGGGTGCAGTTTGTCTTGCATCGTGATTTACTGTTCATCGGCACAACCACTGAAGTGAACAGGGAGAGTGTGGCATGCAGGTGATCAATTACTCACGATGGCTCACGCTAGGCGCTGCCCTGCTGTTGCAGGCTTGCGCCAACGTCACCCCCGCAATAACGCCGACCATCGAGTATGACCGGGATTACGATTTCAGTAACGTGAAGAAAATTGCGATTCAGCCAATCGCCAGAGATACGATTGCAACCATGCGGATCACGGATCTCCAGATCAGCCGCATCGATACGGCCCTGACTGAGGCGTTATTACTGCAAGGCTTGGAAGTCGTCTCAGACAACGCCGAGGCGGACATGTTTCTGTCCTGGCGGTATATCACCAGTGAAAGCAGCAGGCCCAACCCGTTCGATTCCTCGGCTCCGGAATACATCATTGGTACACTCTATGTGAACATGATAGACCCGATCGTTTTGCAGCCTAAGTGGCGGGCAATTTTCAGGGCACATATGCACATTCAACCGGAGTCTGCAGAGGGCGTTGTATTTCGTGAGAAGGCGGCCAGAGCAATACTCGCTGACTTTCCTCCCGACCGCCCCTGAAATAGCAGAAGGCTGCGGTCACGCAGGCGGTTCTAGAAGCCCGCTTCTCCTGCTTTGATAATGGCGGCATAGTCAGCGTTGAGGCTTTCATACCCGTCGCCGCGTGGCTTTAACACGTAGATAGGGTCCGATATTTTGCTCAGGTCGTACCCGTCTTTGCGCAACTCTCCTTTCACCATTTTGAACGTGCCCGTGGTGTCCATTTCTCGCTGGATGCGGAGAAACACTGGGCGAGCGTATGCGGGTAGATGCTCCTTGACGTGAGCAGAGAATGCATCGATGTCCAGAGAGCTCTCTCCCTCTGCTAGCACAAGGGCGGCCATGCCGGCTTTGCCATCAGCTTTAGGTATCTCGACGCCGTAGACGTTGCAGAAGTCGATTTGTGCATGAGCGTTGATGATCTCGCCGACTTCGTTGGTAGAAACATTCTCTGACTTCCAGCGAAACGTGTCACCAACACGGTCTACGAACTGATAGTGTTTTAATCCGAATGCAAAGCCTACATCCACTGTTCGCATGAGGTCGCCGGTATTAAACCAGGTATCTCCTTTTTCGAAGACATCACGCAAGATTTTTTTCTCCGTGGCATCCTTGCTGGTGTATCCCTCGAAGACGGTTGACGGAGTTATTTTTCCCAGCAAAAGTCCGGGATCACCATCTTTTACCTTAATCAAATTTCCCGCGTCGTTGCGCTGCAGCTCATCTTCTTCGACGTCGTAGCCCACAAGAGCGAGAGGAATAGTTGTAGTGCCTACCGTGCAGTCCTTGTTCAGCATGTTTACAAAAGCCACGTTGCCTTCGCTAGAGCCGTAAAATTCTGCCACACGTTTGATCCCGAAGCGGCTCTTGAACTGGTGCCAGACATCGGGGCGGAGACCATTCCCCATCATCTTGGAAACCGCGCACGTATGATCGTCCGCCTGTGGCTCTATATTCATCAGGTATCGGCATAGTTCACCAATGTAAACAAAACACGTGGTGTTGTGTGTCCGCGTTTCTTCTATGAACCGACTAGCGGAAAACTTGCGACGTATGAACATGCTGGCCCCAGTAGCAAAAGCTGCGCCGACACCGAGGAATAACCCGGTACCGTGGTAAAGGGGCAGGCAGAGGTAGATGCAGTCATTCTCTGTACATTGGATGCCGCCCAGATATGAAAGTGCAGACGCCGTTAAAAAACGACGATTGGAGATAATGGATGCCTTTGGCAATCCGGTTGTGCCCGAGGTGAAAATATACAGGGCGGTATCGTCGATAGTGTTGCGGCCGGTTTGGGCGGGGTTACGGTCGTCGCCGCTGGCATCATCGAGACGCTCCGACCACGCCGGAGGGTGCAACTCACCCTTGTCGCTGACAAACAGCCAGCACTCTATTTCAGCAAGTTCCGGTAAGCCATGCACACCTTCGATCGGTTGCAGACGCTCCTCTCCGAAAATGCACATGCGCGAATCGGTAATGGTGATGCAGTGTGCGAGGGCCTGGCCGGAGAGATTGGTGTTGATTAGCGCCGCGATTGCTCCGAGCTTGTTAAGTGCAATTAATACAGTAAGGAATTCAATCCTGTTTTCCATGACAAGGCTTACGGTGTCGCCGTGCTTAATGCCTCGGTCTTTCAGTGAGGAGGCGATGCGATTAGACGATGCGTTAAGCTCTCGCCATGTCACTGTGCGACCCTCGAATATCACCGCGGTATTGTCGGGTAGGCGAGAGGCAGTTGATTCCAATCTCGCTGCAAAACAGTCCGTTGAGTCCGGCGATCTAGGTTTAATTCCTTTCGAGATGCGAAGGAGGGTGGGTGCTTCCGCCAGCGTGGCTACAACGTCCCGTATACTCATTTACATATCTCCTTATTGTGTGCGCTCGATGAGAGTTGTGTGGAGTGTCTTCGTCTTGAAATCTGTGGATGTCAGGAGAAGAATGAATGTAGCAGAAAGATACTGATTGTGTGCTGTCTCGGCAAGCTTTTGCGCGAGCTAGAGAGGCTTTTTCTTATACGTATCAAACACGAAAAATCCCGAACAGCGCGGCATGATCAGATAGCTCGCGCCAGGGCCCCGTGTTGAGCCGCTGGCATGCAGCGGGTTCAAGGCCGCGGTAGTAAATCCGATCCACTGGCAGCAAAGGGCGCCAGACGGGGTATGAGAGGGCATGTCTTCCGCGCAGCTGCACGAATAGTTCGCGCAAGCCGAGGTCTGCATGCAGGTGCTGCTCCGCGCGGCGGCGCCAGTCATTAAAATCTCCGGCTATTATCATTGGCTCTTCTTTGGGGACATGGTTGTTGATTCGGTCGGTCAGAACCTG
>JAAENL010000186.1 GCA_024224435.1 Halieaceae bacterium | reverse complement strand
CTGGAGAGTGTCGCCCGTGACGGCGCGAGCCAGGAGCGACTCGAGGCAGTGCTGCACCAGCTGGAGCTGCATCAACGCGAAATTACCGGAGACAGCTATCCCTACGGTCTACAACTCATTCTACAAGCACTGGGGTCGGCGACACATTACAGTGATCCTATCGCCGTACTCAACCTCGATCCCGTGATTAATGAATTGCGACAAAAAATTCAAGACCCTGACTACATCAAAGAGCTGGCGAAACGGCTGTTGCTGGACAACACTCATCGCATCACTCTGGTCATGGTGCCCGATAACCACCTCGCCTCCGAGCAACTGGCGGCCGAATCTACCCGCCTCGCGACACTCAAAGCGGGCATGGATGAGGCGGAGCGCAGCGCCGTAATTCAACTGGCAAGCGACCTGGAAGCCAGACAGGAACAGGTCGATGACGACAGCATACTCCCCCAGGTTGAGCTGGCCGATATTCCTACAGCTATACCGGAGCCCACGTTCACGATCCAAACCAGCAAAACACTGCCGTTCACAACCTACGGCCGTGGGACCAACGGCCTGGTCTATCAGCAGTGCATATCACCGCTTCCCTCCCTTGACACTGGCCAGCAGCATCATCTCCCACTGTATTCCAATGCATTAACAGAACTTGGCCTCGGTGACGAAAACTATACTGCCATACAGGAGCGCCAGGCGGCTACGGTTGGTGGAATATCTGCCTTCATCGCCATGCGCGCAGGCAGCGAGGACGAACAAACAGTCGGTGCGCATTTCAGCCTGTCCTCCAAGGCGCTACTGCGCAACCACAAGAGCCAGTCAGAGCTCATGTACGATACCCTGCAAAAGGTGCGCTTTACCGAGACCGGCCGTATTCGGGATCTGGTCAATCAACAGCGCGCCAGACGAGATCAATCCGTGACAGGCAACGGGCATGGCCTTGCCATGACTGCCGCCTGCGCAGGCATGAGCCCGTTGGCAAAGTTGAACCACGAGCAGTCAGGTCTCGCGGGTATTCGCCAGCTTCGCCAACTGGATGAGACGCTCTCGGATAAAGATGCCCTCGACAAGTTCGCAGCTGAACTCCACGGAATACACGAACAGATTATAAGCATGCCTCGCCATTTTCTGGTGGTCGCTGAGGAAGAGCAAATTGACGCTATCGTGAGGGCGAGTGCCAGCACTTGGGCACAGGCGAAGCCGGGTGAAGGCCACGCCATGTTCACAATGCCACCCGTGAGAGAACGGCGGGGCGAACTGTGGATTACCAATACACAAGTTAACTTCTGCGCCCGAGCCTACCCTACCGTTACACAGGAACACCCCGATGCCGCCGCTCTGGTGATACTCGGTGGCTTCCTGCGCAACGGCTTTTTGCACAAGGCTATACGCGAGCAGGGTGGTGCCTATGGCGGTGGCGCAACACAGGACTCAGGGGTGGCTGCCTTTCGCTTCTATTCTTACCGAGATCCGCGCCTCGCCGATACGCTGAGCGACTTTGATCGCGCCATCCGCTGGATGTTAGAGGCGCGCCATGAGGCACAGGCACTCAACGAGGCTATCCTGGGTGTCATCGGCAGTATGGACAAGCCCAGCTCTCCTGCCGGAGAAGCCAAGCAGAATTTCTACAACCGGCTGTTCGGGCGCACTCATGCCATGCGCGAAGAGTTCCGACAACGCATATTGGCGGTAAGCATCGACGATTTGCAACGCGTGACAGAGACCTATCTCGCATCCGGGCTTGAAAGCACTGCAGTGATTACCAACAGCAGTCAGTTGGAGGCCGCTGCCGACCTTCCCCAGCAGATGGACCTTACAGTGCAGGAGCTTTAAGTCAGGAGCACAGTGGCGAAAGACGCTTGCTCAGGTAAAGATTTGTTAAGAATGGTCTCGCACGGTCAAAGCACATGACAAGCACTGTTAGCTAGTCCACACTGGTTTTGTGATTTAACGTTTGTCTGATGGTGATAAACCGTGAGTATTCGCATACTGATCATTGATGACGACCGTGATCTGTGCGCCCTGCTGCAGGAATTTTTTTCCCTTGAGGGCATCAGCGCATCTGCCCTGCACGATGGCGCAGACGCCCTGAATCACTGCCGTGCGCACAGCTATGATGCGATCGTGCTGGACATCATGCTACCAGGACTGCCCGGCCTTGATGTTCTGCGTCAACTGCGTCAATTTAGTAACACGCCTGTGCTTATGCTCACTGCTAGGGGCGACACCACTGACCGGATCGTCGGTCTTGAATTGGGCGCCGACGATTACCTATCAAAACCTTGCGATCCGCGCGAACTTACCGCCAGACTACGCGCTATTCTGCGGCGCGCACATGATGGCCAGCTTCAAGGAAAGAAAATAATCACGGCCGGGCAAACACACATCAACAGAGCTGCACGTCATGCCTCTTTCGCGGATACGGCACTTGATCTTACCAGCGCAGAATTCAATATACTCGAGCTGTTGCTGCAAAACGCAGGAGAAATTGTTGATAAAGAGATATTGAGCCAACAAGCACTCGGTAGGCCCCTCACCGCTTATGATCGGAGCATCGATGTGCACATAAGCAAGATTCGTAAAAAACTTTCCCTTGCCGGAGGGGACAATTTGATCGTCAGTGTCCGGGGTAGCGGCTATCAGTTCAGATTGGAGTCCTGCCAATGAAGCTTTTCGACAGTCTCTTTATCAAAGTCTTTCTCGGCTTTTGGTTGGTAACTACCGCTGTTCTTGGCAGCTGGCTACTGAGCAGTAACTACTATGATTCGCGCCCCCCTCGCCCCGGCCATGCGGATGACACACCGGATCGCCAGCCTCATCGAGCCATGCTCCGTATGCTCTACGCACTGGAAAACAATGAGGAAGCGAGCCTTGTTCGGTCGATCGATATTGCAAAACAGCGGTTCGGTATCAGGATTTTCCTGCTCGACGCAGAGGGCGAAGACTTGTTAGGCCGCAAAGTGCCGAAGAACGCTCTTCTGCTGGCTGATGAACTCCGCGGGCAGTCGGACAAGCCCTTCATCACAGCACCGGGGCGACAACTGATGGCACACCGACTCCAGAGGACTACAGAGGGACCGATTAGCGCTGTTTTTGTATACCCTCAAAGACAGCGGGCAGCGCTCCTTAATCTTGTCGGTGATAATGTCTGGTTGCGCCTGTCGCTGGCGGTACTTGTCAGCGGCGCATTATGCTTTTTATTGTCTCGATTTATTACGATCCGCATCCAGCATTTGCAAGTCGCCTCGCGACAATTGGCTAACGGGGCGCTGGACACGCGACTCACGGTGCGCAGCAGAGGCGGTGACGAGACGGACGAACTGGCAAGAGACTTCAACACGATGGCCGCCCAGCTACAGGAGCGAATCCAGGCGCAGAAACGCCTGATGGGTGACATATCACATGAATTGAGATCACCACTGGCGAGACTGCGAGTCTCGCTCGCTCTGGCTCAGGAAAAACCGGCTGAACATCAGCAGTACCTCAAGCGTATCGAACAAGACGCGGATCGACTGGAAAACCTCGTTGCGCAGTTACTGGGCAACCAGAGACTGAACGTCAAACT
>JAAENL010000185.1 GCA_024224435.1 Halieaceae bacterium | reverse complement strand
TCCACTTATCTCGACGTCTGTGAATATAGCGGGCGCTGAATCCAGATGGGCTGGCACAAAATCACTGCGGCGAGCCACCCATTGCATGCCTCTGAGCAGGGCCACTTGCTGCCACGCGTTATCATTCTCTCGTGACGCAACCAATGCCAGCAAGTCGAGCAGCGCGGGATTGGCTGCAGCGCTGGATGCGGTGTCACCGCGCAGGCTCAGATAGGCGTTCGCCGCCAGAAACTTCAACACAACTCGCGCCTCACGCGTAGCGTGCGCCATCGGCTCCTGGGCCAGGTACTCCGTCAAAAAATACAGTTCACGACCAGACACCGCACGCTCTACAGCCTGTGTGACATAGGGGCTGGTCTGGTGGCTCGTGAGAATCTGCGCAAGAGCTTGCCGGATATCGACCCGGTCTGCGAACTGCCCCATAGCCAATGCCAGTTGCAGCGTCACCGCCTCGTCCGCCGATGGCTGTTGCGCGAACAAAAACAGCAGATCCTGCGGGGACAGCAGCGATGCACCGGCACGCAACACCTGTGCCTGCCGATGAGCGTCGGCCTGAACCGCCAACTCCATTACCAGGTCGCGCTGCAATTCGCCCCTGCCCTGCAATGTCCAGATGGCATGTAGGGCAGGCACTGTATCCCCTCCCCGCGCCACAGTTTCCAGCGCAGTGCGGTAATCACCTTCTCGGACCAGCAGCAATCGCTGAGCGGTATCGCGAACCCAGCCATTGCTGTGAGACAGCGCTCCGACCAGTTCGTCGGTGGACGCCGTCGCCAGCTGCGGAAAGGTGCGCTCAGATTTTCCCTCGCTGTGACGTATCCGCCAGATACGTCCCATACCGATGGGAGCGTCCAGTTGCCGCTGGAAAATCTGCTCGCGCAACTCATCTGTCAGAAAATGATCGTCCTGCACGATGCCACGGTACATGTCGATGATATAAAGCGCACCATCGGGGCCATTGTAGGCATCGACTGGCCGAAAGCGCTCATCCGTCGACCCTAAAAAATCTCGTTTTCCCCAGCGCGAATCGGCGTACAGCTGCTGCTCCGCCGTGAGCGCAATGCCCTCCTCGCGCATCTCAAACTGCGCTACGACATTGCCTGCCACCTCCGGGACGAAAACATCTCCGTGGTAGCGCCGGGGAAACTGGTCTCCCAGGTAGGCCACCAGGCCACTCACTCCAGTGGCCTGGTTAAGCCTGCCATCTGCCCGCAGCGTATCGGGCAGGTAGGCGCGATTTACACCCGGGTTCACTCTCACTGAGTACCCGGGAGCCGGATTGGTCAGGTTCACCCCGAGCCCCTTCAGTTGGCGCAGTCGACCCGCCTGGACAAGGTCTTCCCCGGGGAAAAAATCCGCCTGTAGCCAAGTGGAATTGTGGTTGTAAAGAAGACGTCCCACGGCATCTCGAGTAATACCCCACTGCCCCCGACTGAAACCCCGACGCTCCAATAGCTCACCGCTCTCCAGACGCAGGGCGCGGTTGGACTTAGCGTTATACAACCAGTTGTCCAAACCCTGCAGGAGGCCATTTTCCATGTGCTCAACATTGCTCTCAACATCTACAGCATAGTCACCAACGCGTCGTTTTCTATCGCACAATGATTCACGACTGGGGACTTCACATAGCCACAGGTGGGGTGGCTCTGCCACCAGCACGCCCTCGTTCACAACGGCCACGGCACGGGCGTTGACCAATCCCCCCAGGAACACCTCACTGCTATCCATGCGGCCATCCCCGTCTGTATCTTCAAGCCGGACAACCTGACCCAGCGGCGCATTGCTGTCATTGCCGTAAGCATCGCGCATGTAACCCCGCAGCTCTACCACATAGAGGCGACCATGCTCGTCCCACGCCATGGCGACCGGCTCCTCGACCAACGGCTCTGCTGCCACCAGCTCGATCTCAAAGCCCGGTGCAATGCGGAAAGCCGCCACAGCCTGTGCTGGATTCAGCACAGGCGCAGGGCGCGTATCCAGCAACTCGTAAGGCAGGGGTTTTACGCTTTTTTCCCCTAGCGAAAACCATGCGACATCGCCTATATCGAACGTTGCACCACAGCGGGCAGGCTGGATGCGCAAGCGTCCGCGTCCAGGCAGACCGCTGTCGACCATACGCATAACATCGACCTCACCGATCGTAATGGTGACCGCATCCGCTGCCGTCACACCGGTGACTCGATGCTGATCGGCCGGTTGCAGCATCACCGGCTCCAGTAAACGCTCACCGGCGGCAGTCACCAGACGGGCTTCAGCGCGGTCGCGGTAGACTGTTACTTCGGCGTAGCTGTCGTTCTCGCCTGCACTATCGGGGTGATCGCGCAGGCGGATTATCGTGGGATTGTTACACGCGGGCACCGTCATGTGGATCAGTGCATCGCTAAACTCACGTCGGGAGTCGATAAAGCTGTCGAGTTTTCCCGAGCGCCCGCCGAAACCGCTGTCGCTGAACTCCAGTCCTCCGGAGGGCGCGTTGTGCCATTCCTGCCTGGACAGCAAACTGGGTCCCGCAACAGCCTGCGGTGCCAGCTCCCGGATGCGAATCCGGCGCCAACGAATGACACCCTGTTTACCAGCGTGCAACTGCAGGGCGATGAACCCTTCAGGACTGAGCCCGTCGACAACATCGGACACGGGGATGCCGTTTATCCAGGTCCTGAGATGCGCGCCGTGAGCTTCGATTTCGACATCATTCCACTCGTCTTCACGCAGCGCGCCGCGGACGTCGGTCAGTTTATCGGGTTTAGCCAACCAGCCACGGCGGGCCTCGTCGTAAATGCCGCCACTCCACGAACGAGCTGAAGGATCAAGTTCATACTGGTAGCCGTAAACGCGTCCGTTATCGTCGCGCTGAGCCGAACGAAACTGAATACCGGAGTTACCCTTTTCCTCCCAGCGCACCTGCAGGCGCAAGGAGAAGTCACGGTAGTTTTTTTGTGTGCGCAGGAATGTATTCTTCCCAGGGCTATTGCG
>JAAENL010000184.1 GCA_024224435.1 Halieaceae bacterium | reverse complement strand
GTGTTTATGGGCAATGGCGAGGATTTACACGCATACATCGTCGACAATATGTCGCGCCTTACGTCGCCATCATGGGGCGGGGTGCTGCTTGCGCGTACTTTAAACGGGACCACCGAGTTTAACGACGCCTTCTACCGCGTTTTGATGGCTTATCGCGCAACGGAAAACGACTGGGGCCAGGTAGGACGCGCTGCGGCATACAATGTTGCTGACCCGACGAATCTTGTAGGATTAACGGGTGTCGGCCTGGCTGCATCGGCTGCTACAAAGGCTGCAATGAAACAAACGCTATCCAAATTCATCGCAATCACCGCTGCTGCGCGACAAGGCGCGAAAGTTGCCGCCGCTGAGGGCGCCGCATACGCCACGCTTGACGACTTTTACGCGCAGGAGGTGGGTATGCGTACCGGTGAGGACTATGACTTGGCGCAGGGCGCAACCGCTGCGGCCACGGGTGTCGCCGCTGGTACGGTATTGGGTGGTGCTGTAGGTACAGCGCTATCTGAACCGGCACAGGCGTTCTATAAGAAATTACTGCGCAAAGGCCGTGAGAGCATGGACACGCAATTACCGGTGGGGGTTGCCGAATGATACAGCGCGATATTGCAAAGAATGTTGATGGCCAGCTTGGTGCATCTATCCGTGATGCCGAGCACCAGCAGGCGAATCCGGATCAAGCCATCCAGGTTGCGTCATTGTTCGGCTGGGCGGGCAATATTTTCTCGAAGATGAACCCTAAAATCCGCACTGGTAAGGTTGTGGATAACTTCAACACGAACAAAGGAAGCGTTCGATCGCCGTCGAAAGACGACATTGACGCCATGCTTGGTGATATAGAGGCCGAACAGGGCCACACTATGACAGGCACAGAGGACGAACTGGCACCGATCGGCCCGACACCACCAGAAATACCAGAAACGGGCTTACACGTCGAACCAGACGGCCCTGCGAAGCTATTCGACGAGGCCATGAAAACAGAAGTTCCGACCGAAAAGATCACCG
>JAAENL010000183.1 GCA_024224435.1 Halieaceae bacterium | reverse complement strand
CTCGTAGCCTGCCTGCGTGGCGTCCAGTGAGCTCTTGGAGGACACAATACTCTGCTTGCGGGCCGCAATGCGCGATACATCACTAACGACGGTCATATGCAAAGAGCGGGTATTGGTCACAATATTGCGTTGCAGGTTGATGCGATTTTCCACTGCTGCGTTGTATTCCTGAGCGGCCTTGCGGCGATTTGCGCTCACCGCGCCACCACTGTAAAGCGGCAATGTAACCTCTATTTTCCACATGTGCTGGTCAGTACTGGCCTTCGGGTCAGTGCCAAAGCCCGTAGCGGGTGTGATCGTCTGGCTACCACTGACATCGTAGTCCGAATACTGGTAGCTGCCGGTAACCGTGGGTGCGTGTCCCGCGGCGTTGGACTTTGCGGTCTGTCGAGCGGCTTCCTCCTGGTAGCGTGCGGCAAGCAGCTGGAAATTGCTGGCCAGAGAGAAATCGACCCAAGCCGCGCGATCTGCCGGAACCGGAGGGCGAATCTCGAAGTCATCAACGAGAACGTTCAGATCTCCGTGATTGGGCTGCCCAGTCAACACGGTGAGACCCTCAAGGGCGACCTGTACGTTATTCTCGTCGACGAGGCGCTCTACCTGGGCGAGGTCCCGTGCAGCGCGAGCCTCGTATACATCGGTGATCGCGATCAGCCCCACCTCGAAGCGCTGCTGCGTTTGTTCCAGCTGGCGTTCAAACGCGCGCTCCTGAGCACTGGACGCCGAAAGGTTGTCCTGGGCTCGTAGCACCTGTAAGTAAGCGTCTACTGTCCGTACGATCAGATCCTGTTGGTCCGAGGCGAAAATGGCCTCTGCCTGCTTTGTAATTTGCTTACCTGATTGAAAACTGAACCAGGCCGAAAGATCGAATAATGCCTGATTGAGAGTCAGGAAGTAGCCGTCGGTATCTGTATCGAGATTGCGCTTGGTCTGGACTTGCGGCAGCCCTGGTTTGGTAAAATCCGGGCCGAAGCCTTTGGTATCGGTTTCCGAATCCTCATAGGTATAGCCAGTGCTTACCTGTGGCAGCAGCGCCGAGCGGCTGAGGTTTTCTGTTTCGCGGTTGGCAAGATAAGTAGCCTCCTCGGCCTTTAGCTGGGCATCGTTCTCCAGTGCCAACTCATAGATATCTCGCAGGGAGTTTCCGTACACTGTGCTCGCAGATAAGTAGATTGTCAGCGTTGACAGCGCGACGACCAGAATTTTCATGGAATATTCCCCAGATCAACTGTGGATGGAATGATGTGGAGCAGTTTAGCAGTCTGTAGCCTCCTGTGCATACTTTGTAAAGGGGAAAGTTGGGGTGACGTTACTGCCGGTTTATGACATCTTTGTTATGTAGCTATGGGGTTCCGGGTCTATCGGTCGCGCCGAAAGCCCTGGAATCGGAACATCACAACGCAAAGGTGTCTGGACATTGTTCAAGCACAAGAAAAAATCATTCAAACTCGATCTGACAGCAATGCATGCCATCTGCGATGCTAACTATCTGCGCCTGTTGCGCTTGTTTCCAGATTACCAGAATAGCAACGCACGCCACCTGTTAGTTGGCAACGCCAGAATAACGTTGCAGGTGGCCGAGCGCTGCCGCTATACCACGATTTTCCGCATAGAACAGAAGTACGGCGAATCGCGTTGGCTGGGCCAATTACGCTTGGAAGTGCGCGCCTACCATGACGCACGCATGCTCGAGGTGGGCATGTTCCAGTCGCATCGCAGGGTGGCTGCGCGCTATGAGTACCCCAATGCGAAAATGTTCTCACAGGATGAGAAATACCAGCAGAACTGCTTCCTCGCTGACTGGCTGGAGCACTGTCTGCACAATGGCCGTGTTGCAGATAATGTCAGCGCTGCTATGGGCAATTGATTTTCATCGCGCGCCTTTACCCATGTCCAATTCACACCACCACGTAGAATACCTTGATGCCGGGGATGATGTCGTGCAGCTGGTACAGCTGACAGATACCCACCTGTGCGAAAGCCAAGGCGGCACGCTGTTGGGTATGGACACCGACCATTCCCTGCAAGCCGTGATAGCACTGGTGCAACGGGAGAGACCTCATATTGATCTTGTTTTGGGCACAGGGGATCTGGCCGATGGTGGTGCAGGCAGCGCCTACAACAGGCTGGGGGACTATTTTGACCAGCTGACCGCAGCGAGTTACTGGCTCCCCGGCAACCACGATAGCCTGCCTCGCATGCGGGCGACCGATCCTGCGCGCCTTTGCCGCGAGATACGGGTGGCCGGTTGGAGTATCCTGTTGCTGGATTCTCAGGTCACTGGACAGGTGGAAGGTGGTCTTGGCACAGAGGAACTGCAGTTCCTTGAGTCCGCCCTGTCGGCTGCCGCTGACGACAGCCTGCACAGCCTTGTGTGTATGCACCACCCGGTGGTGCCGGTGGGATGTCACTGGCTGGATCAGCAGCGCGTTGCCGATGCGGACGCTTTTTTCGCCATCCTGGACCGATTCTCCGGAGTGAAGGCGGTGCTCTGGGGGCACGTTCACCAGGAATGCGATCTGCTGCGCGGCGGAGTCCGCTTACTCGGTGCGCCTTCTACGTGTGTTCAGTTTGCTGCTAACAGCGAGAATTTCAAGGCGGATAGCAGGCCCCCGGGCTACCGCTGGTTTGAGCTGCACCCGGATGGCAACCTGGTGACCGGAGTTTCCAGAGACAACGAGACGGCTTTCAATGTCGATCTGGATTCCGGCGGCTACCTGTAGCCCCGATTGTCCTTCCGGGTTGCCATCCGTTTAATTTCACGCGGTATTTTCAGGCATCGATGCGCACCTGCCTCAAGTCTCGTTGTACAATAGAGCGCGCACGCAACAGTTGAAAACAGGTCGAAATGAGCCAATATACCGCCGAAGATATTGAAGTTCTCACAGGGCTGGAGCCGGTTCGGAAACGCCCTGGCATGTACACCGATACCTCCCGTCCTAACCATCTCGCCCAAGAGGTGATCGATAACAGTGTCGACGAGGCGCTGGAGGGGCACGCCACAGAGATCAGTGTCACCCTCAACAAGGACGGCTCGCTTACCGTGACGGATGACGGACGCGGCATGCCTGTGGATAAACATCCCGAGCTTAAAAAACCCGGTGTCGAGGTGATTCTTAGCACTCTGCATGCGGGGGGTAAGTTCTCAGACAAGAACTACCAGTTCAGCGGAGGCTTGCACGGTGTCGGGGTGTCTGTGGTGAATGCCCTCTCTAGCGACCTGGAAGTGCTGATCCGTCGCGATGCCAAGGTGTATCGCATCACTTTTGCCGATGGTGAGAAAAAGACAGACCTGAAAGAAGTGGATACCTGTGGCAAGCGCAATACCGGCACGAGTCTGACGTTCACCCCGAACGAACAGTATTTCGATTCGGTGAAGTTCTCAGTGACTCGCCTGCGACATGTGCTGCGCGCGAAGGCGGTGCTGTGTCCCGGCTTGCGTGTGAAATTCAAGGACGAAAAGAAAAAAGAAACGGAAGAATGGTTTTACGAGGACGGCCTCAAGGATTATCTTGCCGATGCCACTATTGATTTCCCCGTTATTCCCGAAGAGCCCTTTGTAGGCAACTTCAGCGCAAGTCACACCGCGGTTGATTGGGCTTTGCAGTGGTTACCCGAGGGGGGAGAGGTTATTGCAGAGTCTTACGTGAACCTGATACCCACCGTGCAGGGCGGAACCCACGTGAACGGCGCGCGAACCGGCCTTTTGGACGCAATGCGCGAATTCTGTGAACTACGCAACCTGCTACCTCGAGGGGTGAAACTGGTGGCGGATGATATCTGGGATCGTTGCTGTTACGTGCTTTCGTTCAAATTGGGTGATCCGCAATTCTCCGGCCAGACCAAGGAGCGACTGACCTCCCGCGAAGCGGCTGCGTTTGTGTCCGGTGTAGTCAAGGACGCCTTCAGCCTCTGGCTGAACCAGCATACCGAGGAAGCAGAGCGACTGGCTGAGATGTGCATTAGCAATGCACAAGGGCGGATGCGCACTGCGAGGCAGGTTACGCGCAAAAAGGTGACCGCAGGCCCGGCGCTGCCGGGCAAGCTGGCCGACTGCTCGGGAGAGGATCCGGCGCGCGGAGAATTGTTTCTGGTAGAGGGCGATTCTGCCGGCGGTTCCGCCAAGCAGGCTCGCGATCGCGGTTTCCAGGCTATCCTGCCCCTGCGCGGAAAAATTCTAAATACCTGGGAGGTGGATTCACAGGAAATCCTCGCTTCTCAGGAGGTGCACAATATATCTGTGGCTCTGGGGATCGACCCGGCCAGTGACGACCTGTCCGGGCTTCGCTACCATAAGATCTGCATACTGGCGGACGCAGATTCCGATGGCCTGCATATCGCCACGTTAATATGCGCACTCTTTGTTCGCCACTTCCGGCCGCTGGTTGCCGCGGGCCATGTTTATGTTGCGATGCCTCCCCTGTTCCGTATCGACGTGGGCAAGGAAGTTTTCTATGCGTTAGACGAAGCCGAGAAGCAGGGCATTCTTGACCGAATTGAGGCTGAAAAGAAAAAGGGTAAGGTAAGTGTGCAGCGCTTTAAGGGGCTGGGTGAAATGAACCCCATGCAGCTGCGAGAAACGACTATGGATCCCGATACTCGCCGCCTCGTTCGGCTGGTGCTCGATGCCGGAGACGATACCAACTCGATGATGGACATGCTGTTGGCCAAGAAGCGCGCACCCGACCGCAAGGCCTGGCTGGAGAAGAAAGGGGATCTCGCGATAGTCTCGTAAGTCGTTATGCAGGCTGCGAAGTATCCTGTGGCGCAACGCACTGGTCTTCATCTTTTCTGGCGGGAATGGCGGCATGGGTGAGTGGACGTTGCTGGCTACGACGAAATCACTGTCAGGCTCGCTGGTTTTAGCTGAAATTATTGATGAGGGATATTGCCGGCATGAAAAAGGCTGCCAGGCTCTCAGCGTGCCGTCTTTATCGTTTTGCTCTATGGCGAACCTGGGATGAATCCACACCCCCTGCCATGTTCATAGGGCTTAATCCTTCCACTGCCGATGAGGAGGAGGACGATCCAACTCTGGTTCGCTGTATGAACTTCGCCAGAAGCTGGGGCTATGGCGGAGTCTGTACTGCGAATCTTTTCGCTTATCGGGCCACGCAGCCGAGGGATATGCTAGCGACCAAAAAGCCCGTAGGGCGGGCCAATGACCGCTGGTTGCAGCAGCTGTCTGCAGAGGCAGGCATCGTAATTGCCGCCTGGGGCAATCACGGTATTCACATGGGTCGAGCCGCACGGGTTAGAGGCCTGATCCCTGATTTGCACTACCTGAAAATGAACAAGTCAGGAGAGCCCGCTCATCCGCTCTATCTGAAGGG
>JAAENL010000182.1 GCA_024224435.1 Halieaceae bacterium | reverse complement strand
TGATAAAGCCAACTGGTATGCCGACGGCCAGGAGTATCAGTTGCCTGAAGACTTCTACTCCTCGCGCTTTCTGGTCGACAAGACCATCGAATTTATCAATAGCAACCTTGTAGATAGCAACCCTGCTGACAGCACCCCTTTCTTCGCCTACCTGCCCTTTCAGGCAGTCCATATCCCCGTGCAGGCTCCGCAGGAGTTTATCGATCGCTATGTGGGCGTATATGACAGCGGTTGGGACAAGTTACGTCAGCAACGGCTGAAACGCGCGACGGAGTTAGGCATTGTAAAACAAGGTGTGGGCACAGTGCGTATGCCGACTACCGGGGACTGGGATGCGCTGAATGATGAGCGACGCCGCTTTGAAGCCAAGCGCATGGCCGTGTATGGCGCCATGGTAGAGGCGATGGACTTTCACATTGGTCGCTTAATCATCTATCTCAAAGAAACCGGGCAGTACGACAATACGATATTTATCTTCACCTCCGATAACGGCGCAGAGGCCAGCGGCCCAGAAGACCCCCATGCTTTTGGCCCCAGCAGATTGACTGATACGCTGGGCTACCGCACCGACTACGAGACCCTGGGGCTGAAGGGCAGCCACAATACCATCAGCCCGAGTTTCGCCAGCGCCGCGGCCAGCCCGCTGGCCTACTACAAGTTTTATGTTGGCGAGGGCGGCATGCGAGTACCGTTGATCATCGCGGGAAAGGCGCTACCGCTTAAAGGTGTGCTGAGTCACTCGTTTTCCTATGTTACCGATATTACCCCGACCATTCTCTCCTTTGCCGGCGTGTCGCCGCCGGGTGAACGCCACGGAGGACGCCCGATAGAACCCGTTATCGGACACGACATCAGTCCCTTGTTGCGGAACCCCGACGGCAAAATTTATGGGGCCGACGAAGTGGTGGGCTATGAGCTTGCGGGGCACGCGGCGCTGTTCCAGGGGAACTATAAGATTGTTTTCAATCGCCCCCCGCTGGGGGATGGGCAGTGGCGCTTATTCAATATTGTTGAAGATCCGGGCGAGACCCATGACCTGGCGCAAGCGATGCCACAGCTGCTCCAGCGGATGCTTTCTGCCTATGACACCTATGCACGCGAGAACAAGGTTCTGCCGATCCCGGCAGGGTTCGATAATCTCAGGCAGTTGACTATCAACACCCTGCACGCTGGTGCGCGCACACCGGTGTTGGTATTGCTGCTAACCCTCCTGGTGTTACTGCCGTTTTATGTCTTTTACCGGACAAATAAAGTTCATTCATGAAAAAAGAGGATTAGTGATGAAAAAGTTGCTTACCGCCTTTGCCGTATTAATTGGCCTGGTTGGTGTATTGCTATTGGCGCTTCCCACCATTTTGCACAAAAACGGGCTACATCCAGAGTACAGTGGCCCTTCTGTCGACTTGCCCGGCAAACGGGCGCTGGTCATCACTACCAGTCATTCAGTGCTGGCAGCACCCGGGGAAACCGAGGGCAAGGCCACCGGTGTTTTTGCTTCGGAGATGACACACCCCTATTACACCTTTCTGGACGGCGGCATGGAGGTAGACATAGCCAGTATCCAGGGTGGTGAACTTCCCATTGATCCGGCCAGCTTTTATTTCATGGTCAAAACACCCGAGGACGACCGCTATCTTAATGATCCGGTTGCCCAGGCCAAGGTGAAAAACTCCATTCCTATCGCCGAGGTAGATATTGACCAATACGACATCGTATTTATCTCGGGTGGCTGGGGTGCCGCCTACGATCTGGCGCAATCACCAGCACTGGCAGCCAAAGTGAGCGAATCCTATTACGGTGACAAGGAAGCGGTTATCGGCGGCGTTTGCCACGGGGTTCTGGGTCTGGTCAGTGCCCGCGACCGCGACGGCAATTTACTCATAGCCGGGCGCCGTATGACCGGCGTGACCGACAAACAGATTCAGGAACTCGGTATTGATTTAACACCCAAGCACCCGGAGACGGAACTGCGCAAAGCGGGTGCCATCTTTGAAAGCCAGACGGCCTTCCTGGACTTCTTTGCCACTCATGTAACCGTTGATGACGAGCGGCGCTTCGTGACCGGGCAGAACCAGAATTCGGGACTGGAAACGGCACACGCCATGATGGGAATCCTGAGTGAGCGCGATTAACACCATCGGCTGACGACCGCAAACCAGGGTAATCAGTAGGACAGGTTAAATGAAGAAGCTCAGCATGATAGACAAGGGGTTCCTGTTTCAGGAAAGCCGGGAGATGCCAATGCACGTCGGCAGTCTCAATCTGTATACACTGCCCGACAACGCCGACGAGCAGGAATTTCTGCACGGCCTGGCCCGCAACACGCGCGATGCCGATGTCCTGCTGCCTCCCTTTGGCGACCGCCTGAAACTGGGCCGCATGGGGCTGGCGGGCAACGCCTATTGGGAACCAGACCCAAACTTGGACATGGACTACCATGTGCGCCACTCAGCCCTGCCCAAACCTGGCCGATACCGGGAACTGTTTAACCTGGTATCGCGCCTGCACAGCACCTTGCTTGAACGCAGTCGGCCACTGTGGGAAACGCACCTGATTGAGGGGCTGCAAAATCGCCAGTTCGCCGTGTACACCAAGACACACCATGCGGCGATTGATGGCGCCCGCGGCATTCATATCTCCCGCAGTATGCTCTCCAACGACCCGAACAAGATACTGGATGAATCACCTCTGTCCCTGCAGTCCTGGGAGCGCTACAAGGAAGCGCTGCGCGCGGGCAAAGAACCCCAACACTCCAATGAGGAGTTACGCAATGTTGCCGACATGCTCAAGTCTACCTTCGACAGTGGCACCAACCTCTTCACCGCTCTAAAGGGCTTTTCCCGCGCTTGGGCCGGTAGCGGCGGCGACCTCGCCCTGCCGCATCTGCAGGTACCCGCCAGTTCGCTGAACACGTCGATAGACGGTGCCCGGCGCTTCGTAGGCCAGTCCTGGCCTTTCGCCCGGATTTATGCGGTGGGCAAGGCTTTCGGCGGCACCTTTAACGATGCGGTACTGGCCATGTGCGCCGGCGGGTTGCGCACCTACCTGCAACATCATGCAGAGCTGCCCGAGGAGTCGCTCAAATCCATGGTGCCGGTGTCTCTGCGCCAGCCTGGGGATGTAGATTCCGGTAACGCAGTGGCGATGATCTGCGCTGACCTCGCCACTAACATCGCCGACCCCGCTAAACGCATCCAGGCCATTATGGCCTCGGTGAAAGCGGGCAAAGCATTTTTCGATGGCATGTCACCACAAGAGATCGAGCTGGTCAGCATGCTCATGCAGACCCCCAGCGCGTTATTGATGCCTCTAGGGCTGATGTCACGCCTGCCGGCCTACAATGTCGCCCTTTCCAACGTACCGGGTATTCGCGAACCAATGTACTGGAATGGAGCGCGTCTGAACGGCACCTACCCCCTGTCCATCATCATGGATGGCATGGCCATGAATATCACCCTGGT
>JAAENL010000181.1 GCA_024224435.1 Halieaceae bacterium | reverse complement strand
CATATCGGTAACGCGAGGCCGGTGGTCGTGTTTGATACGCTCTTTCGGTTGCTGCAAACGCAATACGAAAATGTGGTTTACGCCCGCAACATTACTGATATCGACGACAAAATTATCAAGGCCGCACAACAAGAAGATCGAGCGATCGATTCGATCACCGACGAATATACCGGTAAGTTTCGTGAAGACATGTCCCAGCTCAACGCTCTGGCTCCTACCCTTGAGCCTCAAGCCACACAAAACATCGCGGCAATGATTGAGTTGACGGAGACGCTCATTGACAAGGGGCATGCGTATGAAGCGGAGGGTCATGTGCTCTTTGCTGTAGAGTCCATGCCGGAATACGGCAGACTTTCGAATCGCTCGCTGGACGATATGTTAGCAGGCGCCCGCGTAGAGGTCGCCAGCTACAAGCGCCACCCGGGAGATTTTGTGCTGTGGAAACCCGCTAAAGCGGAGGATCCTGGATGGGGCAGCCCCTGGGGAAGAGGTCGCCCAGGCTGGCATCTGGAGTGCTCGGCAATGATTCGTGAACATCTGGGAGACACCATCGACATACATGGCGGGGGCCGGGATTTGATTTTCCCCCACCATGAAAACGAAATAGCGCAGAGTCGCTGTGCGCACGGTGGTGATTATGTGCGCTATTGGATGCACAATGCTTATGTCGACATCGATGGAGAAAAAATGTCCAAATCTTTGGGCAACTTTCGCACGGTGCGCGATCTCCTCGAGCGCTATCGCGGCGAGGTACTCCGTTTTGCGCTATTGTCGGCCCACTATCGCTCGCCCTTGAACTTTTCCGTGGAATTGCTCGACCGAGCGCAGGGTACGCTGGACAGCCTCTACAGTACGCTCCGAGACGTGCAGAATGTAGAAGCGGATCTGTCCGTTGCTTTGGACGATGAGGCGTTTTATTCGGCGCTTAACGACGATCTCAATACGCCTCTCGCGATCGCTGAAATTCACGCGCTTGCCAAGCAGTTGCACAAGTCGCAAGAGGACGAAAAGGCATCTCTCAAGTCGCGCCTGCTGGCTGCGGGCAACCTGCTGGGTATCCTGCAACAAGCCCCCCGTGATTGGTTGCAGGACGGAGTTTCTGACGAGGCTATTAGCGCTGAGACCATCGAGGGGCTCATAGAAGAAAGAAAAGCGGCGAAGCTCGCGAAAGACTATGGTCGCGCTGACCAGATTCGGGAAGATTTACTCGAGCAGGGCGTTGTACTGGAGGATTCGCAGGAGGGGACTCGCTGGCGACGCGGGTGATTCTGGCGTAACACACTGCGCAACTCAGCCATCTGTGCGGGTAAAGTGCCCCTCACTTGATGCTTTTCTCGCCAGATTCAACGCTTTGCATGATCAAAGTGTTGATTGTCATTGGGCCCACTCCGCCGGGCACCGGCGTGTAGGCTGCTGCTTTCTCGGTGAGCGCCGAGAGTTCGATATCGCCAACTCCGCCGGGGTGGTAGCCGGCATCGATAACAACCGCGCCCTCCTTGATCCACTCCGCCTTGATGAACTCCGGCCTGCCGACGGCCCCGACCACGATGTCGGCCTGCGCGATGATATCTGGCAGATTTTGGGTGCGGGAGTGGCAGATGGTGACGGTTGCATTTTTCTGTAAAAGCATCATTGCCATAGGTTTACCCAGTATGGGACTGCGCCCCACGACCACCGCATGCTTGCCTTCGATAGGAATTTCGTAATGCGAGAGAATGCGCATAATCCCTTGTGGAGTCGCGCAGCCATAGGCCTCTTCACCCATGGCCATGCGGCCGAAGCCAAGGCAGGTTACGCCATCCACATCCTTTGACAGCGCAATAGCATCGAAGCAGATACGCTCTTCGATCTGCGGGGGCACCGGGTGTTGCAGAAGTATTCCGTGTACATCCGGGTCAGCATTAAGCTCCTCGATTTTGGCTAACAGTGTCTTGGTTGTGGTGGAGGCGGGGAGTTCAACGGCGAGACTTTCCATGCCAATACGGCGGCACGCGTTGCCCTTCATCTTCACATAGGTGGCGGAGGCCGGGTCCGCGCCTACAAGAATGGTTGCCAGAATCGGGATTTTGCCGCCCGACTGAGCCTTGAGTCGTTCCACCCTCGCCAGTAGCGCCGCTTCCGTCTCGGCCGCGAGAGTTTTGCCGTCGAGTAAAAGCGCGGGCATAGGCGTGAATCTCCGTAGTACTGTGTTTAGGGGTTGCTGCACACCTATCGGTCAGCAGCTTCTTCTATTCTCCCACGAGAGGTTGTGTCAGTGAAAGAGGCAGCATAAGATTCATGGTTGGATAGGCGGCGTTGACGCCTGTATTAGGGGTGCGTATGATGCCCGCACGTTCGGCAGTTAGTGGTCGGGCATGCTTTATCGGGGTATAGCGCAGTCTGGTAGCGCGCCTGCTTTGGGAGCAGGATGTCGGGAGTTCGAATCTCTCTACCCCGACCATTTCGCAGTTGCTCAGTACATCGTTTCTGTGCAGTGAACAAAAGCTCAGCCGTCTATCCGTGATCGGGTCCGCTGGCCCGGCGATTTAAACGTGGCGCTGGGTCGCAGTCCACTCAAGGAGCTGTCACATAGCTAGTATCGGCTTACGCAATCGCCTGCTCTACAGCTCAGGCATCGTTAGCTACGCACTCAAGGATGCCGCGATGAGTGCGTTCATCCTGTTTTACTACAAGCAAGTACTTGACCTTTCGGGCACGCTTACCGGTCTTGCGATCGCTATCTCCATCATCTGGGACGGCATCAGCGATCCTCTTGTAGGGGCATGGTCAGATCGGCTGCGCTCGCGCATTGGGCGCCGCCACCCGCTCATGATCGCCGCAGTTATTCCACTGGCCGTAGGCTTCGTTATGTTGTACGGCCCCCCCGCAAGCGTGTTGGACGACCAGGGCGAGTTGTTTATCTGGCTGCTTGCCAGCATTCTACTTGTGCGTACTGCACTGACATTTTTTATGGTGCCCTATCTGGCGCTCGGGGCGGAGATTACTGAGGACTATCATGAGCGCTCACGGTTGGCCGGCATGCGCACCAACCTCGGCTGGTTCATTGGTATCATGGCCTCGGCGATGGCCCTGATGTTTCTGTTTAACGAAGAGAACGGCGTGGACGGCCGCTTCGTGATCGACAACTATTACACGTAT
>JAAENL010000180.1 GCA_024224435.1 Halieaceae bacterium | reverse complement strand
GGCTGCGGGCGTGGTGTCCTATGGGGTGATGGCGTTCGTGATGACGGCCGCGCCGGTGGCGATGGTCAACCACGGGCATTCGGTGGACAACGCCGCCCTAGGAATACAGTGGCACCTGCTGGCGATGTTCGGGCCGAGCTTCTTCACCGGGCGACTGATGGTGCGCTACGGCAAGGAGCGCGTGACCGCCGTCGGCATGGTGCTGCTCGCCGCCTCCGGGGTGGTGGCCCTGGGCGGGCTCGGCCTGTCCCACTTCTGGGGCTCGCTGGCGCTGTTGGGCATCGGCTGGAATTTGAGTTTCATCGGCGCCACGGCGATGGTCACCGACTGCCACACCCCGGCCGAGCGGGGCAAGGCGCAGGGCATGAACGACTTCTTCGTCTTCGCCGCCACGGCGGCCGTGTCGTTCCTCGCGGGGTCGATCCTGCACAGCTCGGGCTGGCAAGCGGTCAACTGGATGATCTTCCCGGCCTTGGCGCTGATCTTGGTGCCGCTGCTGTGGCAGGGGCGGTACGGTTGCAACTGACTTGACTTGGGGCATTGATCGAGGACTGGAAGCCGATAAGTGGCCCGTTCCGGCACTACACGACTTGTCTCCACTGCTGAAACTTCGGAAAGCTACTTTGCCGTTCCACCTTTATTGATGGTCAAAGAGTTGTATGGACAGATGAATTTAGTTAGTTAGATTTATCAAGAAGCAGTTTAACCACGGCTTTGGCTTTGCGAGCAGCGTGCAGATCTCCAAGAACGTGAGCCTGAATAATCGCCCCTTCAAGCAACATAGCAATTGTTTCAGAGATTTGAACTATCGATTCTCTGGACGTTATGACAAGTGAAGTGTGGTGTGTGATCCATCGCAGCATAGCCTCTTTGTTTCGGGCGCAAAGCTTATGTATATCATGATCCGGATTGCTGAATTCGGCGCTGACATTAATGAAATAACAACCCAAGAAAAGTGGCTTGGATTGATCGAGACCCTGAAACAGATCGTCAAAAGCATCAAGCATGGCATACAAGGCGTCCCTACCTGGCGTCGCTTCGTGCAAACGCAAATCGAGCCAAGAGAAATACTGCTGATCACAATATTCGACGGTCGCAGCAATTAGATCTTCCTTGCTGGAGAAATGGTTATATAGCGTTTTCTTGGCAATGCCGGACTCTTCAAGTACCCGATTGATGCCAACAGCATGAATGCCGTACTTATAAAAAAGGTTAAAGGCAGTTGCGACTAACTGTTCTTTTTTGTCCATGATGTTATTCATCGTTGTGAGGATTCATACGCGACATGTTGACACAAGGAGACAGGGTTGTCTACAATCCCTCAAGGAGACCGATCTGTCTCTTTCTTTGCAATTTCCTTGAGGCTTCTTTTATGAACACGACAACAGCGGCTTCCGCACAACAGCCCTCCGTCATCTATGATCTAGTCACGATAGGTTCCGGTTCGGCGGCTAGAGCCGCAGCGAACGAAGCACGTAGGCTCGACAAAACAGTCGCCATGATCGAACAGGGGTTGGCAGGAGGGACCTGTCTCAATGTAGGATGCGTTCCTTCAAAGACGTTGCTTGCGGCGGCTTCTGCTCGCATGTCTGCTGCGCATGGGAAGTTCCCAGGTATAGCGACCTCGGCCGGGCCTGTCGACTTGTCTTTGCTTGTCAGAGATAAAGATCAAATGATCGGGCACTTCCGGCAGTCTTTCCATGTACAAGCACCCAAGGATGCAGGTATTGCGGTATTTCGCGGCAAGGCGACCTTTGTAGCGTCAGATGAGCCAGATATCGTAGCGCTCGTCGTCGCGGACTCAGACGGAAACACAAACCTGGTGTACGCCAAGCAGGTACTGATCGCCAGTGGGGCAGCGCCATTCATTCCTTCCATTCCTGGCCTCAGTGAGGTGGACTTTCTCACTTCCGGCTCGGCCATGTCCCTTGAGCAGGTGCCTGAGTCCATGCTGGTCGTCGGCGGCAATGCGATCGGTCTGGAGCAAGGTCAATTGTTCGCTCGACTGGGCAGCAAGGTTGAAGTGGTCGAGATAGCTCCTCGAATTGCACCGTTCGAGGATCCCGCGATTTCTGCGGCACTGGAGCAGGCGCTGTCAGCGGAGGGCATCATGTTCCATACTGGCGCCAATCTGACAAACGTCGTACCACACGAGAGCGGGGTGCTTGCAACTGTCGTCGCCGAAGGACGTACTCAGCAAATTTTCGCCCATAAGATTCTCATAGCGACGGGGCGCCGTCCGGCAACTGAAGGACTCAACTTGGATGCTGTCAATGTGTCCAGGGGCGATCGAGGCGAAATAATTGTGGACGAACATCTGCGAACCTCAAATCCTCGCATCTGGGCAGCGGGCGATGTCACTGGTATGGCTCAATTAGTGTATGTCGCTAGTGCACAGGGGACCGTGGCCGCGAGCAATGCTCTGGGCAACGAGCCTCGGTCCCTAGACTACACCGCCTTGCCCCGCGTCATTTTCACGTCGCCCGAGATGGCTGCTGTCGGCATGACTCCTATGCAGGCTGAGGCGGCCCAAATTGCCTATGATGTTCGTGAAATTCCGGTTTCCTTTGTTCTACGTGCTATTGTAAGTCGTCACGACAAAGGGATAATCAAGATGATATCCGAGCGTGAGACAGGAAGGATTCTGGGTATTCATATGGTAGGCGAATCTGCTGGAGAGGTTATTGCAGCTGCAACCTATATTATCTCCGCAGGACTTACGGTTGACCAACTTGCAAAACAGTGGTCTCCGTACTTCACTATGGCGGAGTCGCTTAAAAACGTAGCAAGCAGTGCACCAACTTTGGAAGATTCGGCTAATGGCTAAATCTTATTATTACTATGCGCTTAAATTTCAAGGGATCGTTTCAGGGTAAAGTTTCCTGATGTGAGCATGTTTGAGTTTTTTGCTATGGCGGGATCGCTCAATGGGCTTCCCGCCTTTTTTGTGGTGAATCATTAAAGAATTTGCCGATCTTGAATATATGCATAAAAACTCAGGGGGTGCCGTTCAGTCTGTTGACGAGAAAGATAGGATTCTTTTACTGAGAAATTCCCGTCAGAACTTCAATTTATCTTCTCTAAATTTGAAAGGTTGTCAGGCAATTCATGCGCGATGAGTAGACACGCTGGCCTGCTTCAGTGCCCCCGAGTACTGCGACCAGAAGGAAAGGGGTTATTCGTTTCATAGTTCGATTTCCTGCTGTGGGCTACTGCTTCGCAGCCGCCGTCACCGCCGAGGACGCGCTTAAGGCCAAGGCCATTTCCTGGGTCATGGTGGGCGGTCTCGCGGGCGCCATCATCGGGCCGCAGTTGGTGATCTTCACGCGCGATGCGGTAGCGGGCACGCCCTACGTTGGCAGCTTCCTCAG
>JAAENL010000179.1 GCA_024224435.1 Halieaceae bacterium | reverse complement strand
TCAGAGCGATGAGTTGGACTGAAGGTTCCGGTAACGCTGTTCACGGAGGCGTCTAGATGACCGTTCCGCGCTGTCAGATCGTCGATCCTCAGATCACACCCTGGTATCACTGTATTTCGGAGTGTGTCCGTCAGACATTCCTGCTGAATTCACCTCGCGATGCGCGCAGACGCTGGATCGAACAGCGCCTGCGGGAACTGAACGAAATCTTCGCCATAGACGTGGGCAGCTACGCCATTCTCAACAATCACTTGCATGTGCTGGTGCACCTGGATGTGAAAACGGTCAAACGCTGGTCCAGACAAGAAGTGTTGCGACGCTGGGCACAATTGCACAGTCCCAGGAATGCTCAACGTCGCCCGATAAAGGATCTTAAGAAGTGGATCAAGGAACAACTTCGTAACCGCTTGCTGGTCAACACCCTGCGCAAACGCCTGGCCGATTTGGGCTGGTTCATGAAGTCGCTCAAGGAACCGTTTTCCCGGATGGTCAACAAACAGGACGGTTGCCGCGGGACGCTATGGGCGTCTCGATACAAATCGATCGCCATCCTGGATGAGGAAGCCCTGCTGGCTACCTGCGCCTATGTGGACCTGAATCCATTGGCCGCCGGGTTGTGCAAATTGCCAGAGGCTGCCCAGTTCACATCCCTGTATACAAGGATCGACTACTGTCGTCAGCAGGGCAAACTGTCCCAGTTGCAGGCGGCGCGTGAAGGGGCAGTGTTGGCCGCCCGCCAGGCACGCGGTATGGAGGCAGGGCTTTGGCTGTGCCCATTGGATGACCAACGTCGCAAGGGAGCGCAGAGGGCTGGCATCCTGGAGGGATTCTCATTGGGCAGCTATCTGTTGCTGGTGGACGCGACCAGTCGACTCTTTCGTCCGGGCAAGGCTAGAATCGGTCCGCGAGCGGTCTCGCTGCTGGACCGGATCGGGATAACAGTGGAGATGTGGCAGAGCACACTGCAGCAGATGTTCGCTCATCCTTTTCCAAGCGGAGTTGCTTTCTCCTTCTATCGCTCGCGCCTGCGAGATGCCGCGGCGGCACGCGGAGTACACCATCTGGTCAATCTCAACGGATGCCCAACCTAGACCGGATCATTCACAAGCCACCTACCGCAGCTGTGCAAGTTGCCTGCTGGACTGCGTAATGCACGACACTCTGGTCCTCAACGCATTTCAGGACCGTACGTCGCGGCACGCATGAAACAGCTCGCCAATCCTCCGAGAACCTCATTATCCTGAGTCGATCGAGTGGCGAACATCCTTGCGATACGCGCAGCTCGAGGCCAACACGGGATACGAGCTTCTCTGCCTCACAGTCTCCGCACCAGCCGGACAATCATCGTCGATCATTCGATATCTTCTTTCTCCTTCTCCGGGCAGCTGCGCCAGGATCGACACGGTCTGATCGATTCTCGTCAACAACAAGGGCACATTGTCAGGATGCACACGACCTGCCCCACATTGCCTGTCCCGGCGTTTCATGTCCCGGCGTTTCAAGCCAAGCAGGAGTGGAAGTTCGTCACCCGTGAGCTGGCGGAAATGAATCTGCTCAGTGCG
>JAAENL010000178.1 GCA_024224435.1 Halieaceae bacterium | reverse complement strand
CAGTTCCCCACTGAGGGTGAACAATTGCCCTTTTTTAGGGACAGGGACACTCCAGAAGGTTCATATTTGGAATTGCTGCGGCTGAAGCGACCTGCCGACTTTTGCGGAACTGCGTTTTAACCATTCGCGTGTCATTGCGAGGGACGACCTTCGGTCGGACGAGCGAAGGTCGCCCTTGGCAATGACATCAGACAATGCGGTAGCGGAGGGGTTTTCCTTCAATGTGGTTGATGATGTTCGTGTAATCGGCTATGCGCTCTCGTGAGGCGGCGGCGAAGCCTCCGGCCGCGACATGGGGGGTGAGCAGCACATTAGCGCCGGATTCGGCCAAGGGAATCAAGGGGTTGTCAGGGCGGATCGGTTCCCACTCGAAGGTATCGAGCGCGGCGCCGGCCAGTTTTCCTGAGCGCAGCGCAGTAACCAGATCGGCTTCGTTTATCACACTGCCACTGCCACAGCCCACAATACATGCACCCTCTTTCATACGGCTGAAATAAGTGGCATCGATCAGGAGGTCGGTTTGCGGGAAGTAAGGCAACAACATGGCCACAATGTCGCTTTGGTCGAAGAGGGTGTCTTCATCAACGTAATCAATATCCAACTCCGCCTCAACCTCTGCCGGCAATCTGCGGCGTTTGCTGTAGAGCACATTGGCATCCCAACCCTGCAAACGGCGGGCCAGCTCAGCCCCGATCTCGCCAAAGCCCATGATGCCTATGGTTTTTTGCCAGAGCCCTTGTACATTCGTGCGCTGGGACCAGTTATAGGCAAAGGTGTCCTCATCTGTGCGCTTGCTTTCACCCCATTCGCTGCTGGCTGCCAGTGCGATCGCTTCAGTTTCTCGTAGTTTTTTGCTCAGGGCCAGCATTTGCATGACAAGATGCTCAGCCACTCGGATCACACTACCGACAGGCCAGCGACAGACGACGACACCCGCTTGTTTGGCAGCTTGCACATCGATGTCGTAGGTTAGGGAGCCCAGGCGCAGGATGAGCTTCAATTCGGGGGCAGCCTGGATCATGTCCGCATCGATCGTGCCAACTCGTTCGGAGATAAAGTAGCGGGCATGTTCCAGGGCCGCCACGAGGGTATCTCGCTCAGGTTGTCTGAGCATGGTGATGTCAAGGATGTCTGGTGCTGCGCCGAGTGCGGCCTGTTGGTGGCGATGGCCACGTTCGCTGGTAAAGACGGTCTTGTACTGTGTCACAAAGTCAACCTCTTTGAGTGAATGAAGACGAAGTCCGATCAGCGAACTCGCTCGACCGGTTGTAAATGGTCCAGCTGTGTGATCAGCCCTGCCAGTTCCGGCTCGAATCTCGCTGACAACACAGGGTCGGGCCAGATGCGCAGGTTGGAATCCAGTAAAAGGGTCGAGGCACGGGCGGCGCCGTCGAGCAACCTGATCGCCATCTCCAAGTCATCCTCAGCCGTCTGGATGATGGGGCGGAACGCCTGCAGTTGTCGTGCCACTGCTACTGCCAACTGTCCGATTTCTACCGGCATTTCACAGAGTTGTTCCTGTCCTTTGAGTTCTTGTCCGGCTTCTCGCAAGGCTGCGAAAGCGGTAATGGCTTCGCCATCTTGGTCGCACAGTTCCAACAATCTGCGGCGGGTGATTGCCACTCGTGCTGCCAGGTCTCGAGCTTCTCTACGCTCATCTTCATTCTCTAATTTTTCGGCGTTGATACCTGCACACGCTTCGCCCAGGCTGCACGCCAAAGCCGCCGAGGCTGCGATGGTTGCCCCGGCCATGGCGTGCTGTTGGCCGGAGATGTGGTTGCTGAATTGGCGGGTTGAGAGTTTGGTCAGTTTTTTCATCGAGAATCATCCATTGGTAGCACCGCACTTGAACTGGGAGTTCATTTTTTACGACGATTTTCAGCATGTCGCTCAGAAAACACCTGGGTTTCAGGCTAATTATAGGCTTCAACTAAAGGGTTTCTATGGACTGATTGCTTTCAAACAGAGTTATT
>JAAENL010000177.1 GCA_024224435.1 Halieaceae bacterium | reverse complement strand
GGCAATATTCTCTACTGTGCTCAACATGCCCGTACTGCCGGCATTGTGAGCAACAAGGTCGTTGTTCGACCAGGTTGGTGGTGAATTGGTCAGCACGGTCTTGGCGACTGCATCGTTTTGCTGTTCACTGGCCAACGCCGGAGCCACCGCAACGACGAGACCGGAAAAACCTGCCGAGGGCGCATCGGCCTCGTTAATCAGCTTTTCCCGCAGACCAATCGCTCCCTCTTCCCACCACTCCTTGCAGTAGGGCTTGCCCCAGGTGGGCGGTACGACCGGGTCGTATTCAGTATCGCGGACTGTATTATAGGCCCAGCCACTAACCTGCGTGGTCGGTCGCAGGGTGTCGTAATAACCTGGCGTATTGCGATACACCTGCGATCCCATCCAATCCGGATCATCAGGCCCATAGGTCGTCAGCAAGGCGGTGACCCCGGCAGTAGACGGGCGTTCAGCCTGGTATTTCGACCGCGCAGGAATGTAACACTGGCTGAAGAAGTCGCTGACCTCCTGGCGCAGACGTGGATCGGCAATGGTGGCAAGCATTGCCTGTTGCTCGTAGGTGCGCATATCCACCGCACTCGGGAGGCCTTCGACCACCGCATGATTGAATCCGGAGGTCATGGATAGCACGGCATACCACCACACCGGAATATTCACCGTTGCCGGTGACCCTGCAAACCCGGTGGAACCATAGGTACTTTGGGGTGCGGCAACGGTAGCCGTTGGT
>JAAENL010000176.1 GCA_024224435.1 Halieaceae bacterium | reverse complement strand
TATGAAGGTCCGACCCGCATATCCCGCAGGCCCGAACCCGCAGGAGGACATCGCCGCTTTCAAGCTCAGGGGTTGCTACCTCTTCGAACCTGATATCTCTTGGTCCATGAAAAACCGCTGCTTTCATATCTCATCTCCTATTTGAATTTCCTGCTGCCTCATAAGATGCCTACCATCGCTACGTTCAACTGGGCTGTGTCGCACAGGGACTCCTCATGTTCCTCGCCATCACCCGTCACTGCACCGTATGGCGGAAGTGTCTTCCGTGGTTTCGCACGATGCACGTCAACCGGGCGCCCTCAGAACTCATCGTTCGTCAGGCCCTCCGCCACCGCGCGAACGAATATCTCCATGGTTCCTGCCCGGACCGGAATCTCCGAGAAATTCTCACGCGCTACCGGGATCGCCGCTACTTCAAGAAGTCGCGGACATCAGCCTGAGCGGAACTCGGTACTGTCGAGTTAATTATTATCGGCAATTTTTTGCCGATGTGAATGCCTTAAGACGTTACAACCCCTGTATCGCCTGCGCTCCTTCCGCATAGATTCGATTCCAGGTTGGGCTGACCGTTAGCTCATTAATACAGACGTGCTTTGGCAAACGGGCAATAAAGGCGATGATCTCACCGCAGTCTTCCGACTGGACCATTTTGGCCCTATCCTCGGCCGGCACCGGCACCGGCCGCTGCTCCATCGCCGCGGTGCTAACCTCGCCGGGACAGATGGCGCAAGCCCGAATACCGTGAATGCCCACCTCCATATTGAAGCTCTCGGTCATCGAGTTCATAGCATGTTTAGCAGCGTTGTAGGCCGGTCCAGTCAGCACGGTGGTATACTTACCGGACCATGATGAAATGTTGATGATCAAGCCGTCCTGCTGCTCAATCATCGTCGGCAGAACGGCCTTGGAGCAGTAAAATGCCCCATCCAAAACAACCCGAATGACCAAATCCCAGTCATCAAGGGTGACGTGGTGCCAGTGCCGCTTGCGAGGATTGAGGCCGGCGCTGTTCACCACCACATCGCAGCGCCCATAACGCTCCAGCAGATCGGAAGCAACCTGGTTGACTGCATCTTTATCCGCCACATCG
>JAAENL010000175.1 GCA_024224435.1 Halieaceae bacterium | reverse complement strand
TCAAAGACCTCAGAGCACTTTCGCCTGAGCGGATAGAATTTATCGAGAATATAAGCCTTGACCGTCAGTCCGGTCTGTGTGGTGGTGCGCTGGATAGCGTCTCGGACGGTCTCGATGGAATCGGGGATGATTCCGCGAAGCGCTCGTTCGATTTGACTAAAGAGCCGGTGTTCAATGGGATGCCACTTGGAGGTATAGGGTGGGTAATGCGCGATACGCAAGCGTAACCCCAGGCGCTCACTCAGATTGAGCAAATCCTCTCGAAAGCGCGGTGATCGCACACTATTGGCCCCGCCAGCATCGAAGGTAAGCAGGATCTCATCGGCTTGGGGGTAGCGAAACCGCCCATACCAGTACCAGCAGCGCGCCAACGCATCGGTGATCAATTCACCGGTCTCATGACTGGTCCCCAGGGTGATAAAGCCGAACTTCTCATAATCGTCATAGATACCGTGGGGAATGGCCACGCCCGTGGCCAGATGACGGTAGTCATGATCATAGACCGCTTGATCGCCGGTACTATAGCACTCCCCCGGGCGATGCAGTAAGCCGAGCAGTTCCTTTTTCTTGGTATCGACAGCAAAGACCGGCAACCCCCTGTCATGATACGACTCGCGCAAGGCCGCAATATTTTCAAACTGTTCGTTACGTTCCACCGGATCGACGTCACCGGTGATTAACTCTTTGCGCAGCTTGCGCTTTTTAAAACCCGCGGCCTCTAACAGCTGCGCCGCCGTGTTGCGACACACCTCATAGCCTCGGTGCGCCAGCTCCATGGCCAAGGCCAGCGGCTTGAGATCGGTCCATTTCACTTGCGCATCGGTGGGGCTGCCCGCACAATGCGCCTCCAACACTTGCTCAGCCGCCTTCTCTAAGCCCGCTTGACGCTCGCTCTCCTTGGGCCGACCCGCGCCGTGACGACGAATCCGACCCTCGCCGCTGGGCCGTTGCGGATCACCCGAATCCACCATCTGCTCCAACTCCCTTAGTCCTTGGTAGATCGGCCCTCGCGATAACCCCAAGACCTGGGAAATGTACGATATCCCCCCAAAGCCGATCTTGTGCGCTTCGACCGCCGCATAACGCCGGCGGTGATCTTCTGGTAATGAGCGGAAAAACACTCCCATCATCTGCTCTTGTTCTTTATCATAGCCAGGAAATTCATTCATCTTCGCATTCGCACCTTAAGCTCGCTTTGACTATTCGATCAGAGCTTAGCACATTATAGTGGCTGTTAGGCGCGTGTTCGTGACCCCACATTTGTTCAGTTAATTGATGAATCTTTACTAACGGGCAGGCCTGAGCGAAAGGTTGGCACGGCTTGATTTGTAGGGCGGGCATCATTAGCGAAGATTCTCACCATCATTTTTCGAGGCTTCT
>JAAENL010000174.1 GCA_024224435.1 Halieaceae bacterium | reverse complement strand
TGCAGGCATATCAGGAGGCGGCTATGGCAGAGCAACAAGCTGCCCAGGCAGAGATGGCCGAGACGAACGCAGCCCTTGGTGCGGCCTTTTTGGTAGAGAATGGTGCAAGGGAAGGTGTCGTAACGACAGATTCCGGCCTGCAATATGAAATACTGACTGCCGGTGAAGGTCCCAAGCCCACCGCGGAAGACACCGTCGAGGTCCACTACAAAGGTACGCTTGTAGACGGTACAGAGTTTGATTCGTCTTACAGCCGGGGCGAGACAGTGTCCTTTGGTGTCGGCCAGGTTATTCCAGGCTGGACTGAAGCGCTGCAACTCATGCCGGTGGGCTCCAAGTGGAAAGTGGCTATCCCATCCGAACTGGCCTACGGCGCCGGTGGTGCTGGCCAGGTCATCGGGCCAAACGCGGCGCTGATTTTCGAAGTTGAGCTGGTTTCAATCCCCAGCGACGCTGCTGCAGAAGACTAGCGAGACAGTGACGCCTGGTCTTGCACCAGGCGTCGATGACGATTGTGAAGGCCAGCTATCAGCTGGTCTTCCAGTTGAAAGCGTGACTCAAGCATTTCACCCAGTGCAGCGAGGTCACGCCTTAGCTTTTCTCGCTGGTCCCCGTCGTTCGCGTATTTTTCCTCGTAAGCCAGAATAACCTCTGTGGTATCCCCGATGGCCGGCATGATCTTTTCGGCAATGGCGCAGCTGCCATCGCCAAACTGTTCGGCTTCATTGATCAGTTCGTGGAACACCTCGAAGTGCCCCGCGGAGATATAATCGACTAACAATTCACATAGTTTGGACTGGCGCGACAGGAAAGCCTCATCGGTTGCGGCTCCGTCCAGGGTGACAACGATTTCTGTATATTTGCCGAGGAGTGCGCGTCTCTCTTGTAGCCAACGGGTCAGCAGACCCTCCACCGCTTCGAATTGTAGCTTCGGGTTGTTAGTGTGTGTGGGCATACTGCATGTCCTGCGATCGCGTTGTGTTTGGTCTGCTTGAAAGTCGGATCACTATATGACCGCGCAGCGAGTCAGGCAAGTACCTGCGTGTGGATATGTGCCGGGCCCGCCTAACTAACCGGGCGCCTGATTGTCGCGTGGGTCCTCGCGAAAGGTCTGCCACAAGGAAATGATGATCACTACACAGAAGACCAACAGTGTTTGCTCGGGGATACTGAGTCCGAAAAGCGTCCATACCGTATCGGCACAGTTGCCATCACCCATCATTACCAGGCGCAGTGTCTCCGCGAAAGGAAAATTCTCCAGCATATACTCGAGGCTGGGGCCGCAGGCGGGCACCTGGTCCTCCGGCAGGTGCTGCAGCCAAACGTGGCGACCGGCTACCGCGGCGCCCATTGCTGCTGCCAGGGCGCACAGGGCGCCGTAGACACGCCGGCCGAGGCTGTGCGGATTATGCAGCGAGGCAACGAGCGCAATCATGCCCCACAGGACAACAAATACGCGTTGTGTCATGCACAAGGGGCAAGCCTCCAGGCCCAGATAGCCCTGCAGGTAAACTCGGGCAAAAAGCATTGCAGCTACAGCCAGCAGAACCAAGCCGCAGAACACCAGGCGGGGGGAAAGTGTATTCAGCATCATGGGGTTGCTATCCTCTTGCTGCAGTTATTTCGTGAACACAAGCCAAGCCAACATTAGTAGCGTTTAGTAGCATGCGCAAATTCAGCTATGCTCTCGCTCCAGACTAAAGGATTGTAAGTCGGGGTAAAAGTTCAAAAATGCCTGCTCCAATGTCTCTTTCGCAGGTGAGAGATGCTGATCTATGTTGCGAAAGGGGTTCTCCCGCTTGAACCGCTCTCCAGTGCGCTCGGCGGACGCAATCACAGTGTCCCAGTGTTCGAACAGCACCAGTGCATCATGCCTTGCCAATCGCGCTGCCATGGCTCGGGCCCCCTCGCTGAGCTGATGTTCACGAGCCTTGAGTACCTCATAAACCCGGTCGCTGAACTGCCGCAGTGGTATCGAAGAGAAGCGCGACCAATGCAGGGTCAGGAAGTGATCAAAGCACAAATCGATCAGTATGCCCGCATAGCGTCTGAGAAATTGTGGAAGCGCTTCGTGCAGGTTTTTGACAAGAGGGTGACTGTCCGTATAGGCATCGATTTGTCGGTGTAGTCTCACCCCCTGCGCGAGTCGGGGTGGCAGGGTGCCCGGCAGTGGCCCCTTGAAATAGTCGCCTTCGAGGCCCCCGGCGATCAATGCTTCATCAGGCCACGCCAGGTGAAAATGGGCCAGAAAGTTCAATGGAGGTCCCGCAGGTTCTCGTATTGAGCGAAAAAGTTTTCAAGATACTCGCTGAACGAGATCGAGTTGGCTTGCTCCAAGGCGGCGTGAGCCCCCAGGGAGCGCTGAGCCTCCTTTTCAAAGCCCGCCAAAGTTTCGCCGGACAGCGGGCGCTTGTGAAAATAGTCGGCCCATTGCTCGCTGTAGGCCATGGCGACTCTGAAAAAAGGTAGGTCCTTTTCCTGCATCTCCTGCAGGATTTTTGCACTGGGGGTGAGCGCTGGGTCGACGACCTTCGCGCTCTGCGC
Organism: Halieaceae bacterium; assembly: GCA_024224435.1. GTDB lineage: Bacteria > Pseudomonadota > Gammaproteobacteria > Pseudomonadales > Halieaceae > Marimicrobium. Next base: position 5,333 of record JAAENL010000174.1, on the reverse strand, counting down.
CGCAAGGCTGGCCTCATAGGTTGCCGAGCCATGCGCGGTGTCAAGTAATTTGGCCACCGGTCGTACGGATTCGAGCAGGGTGTCGGCCCATTCGGATAGTGTGACCGCACCGTTCCCGTCATCGAGCTGCAAGCCCGGCTCACGACCGCGGTTTACCACGGCCTCAAGATTGGACGCCTGCATCGCCTGCTCTTCATCATTACAGGGAGGGCTGTCTTCCAGCAGGCAATAAAGCAGGAAAGTGTCTAGAAACCGCACCTGCTGTGCATCGATACCTACAGGGCAGAACGGGCTGATATCAACACAACGCACCTCGATATATTCGATTCCGCCGCGCACTAATGCCTTCAGCGGGGCTTCGCCGGAGCGTGCTACGCGTTTGGGTCTGATAGGACTGTAAAACTCGTTCTCGATCTGCAGCAGGCTGTCACTCAGCTGCTGGTAGTCGTCGTTCTCACCGGCCGGTATAGCGCTGTAGGCAGAGTGAGCCTGACCTATTGCCGATGACAGTGTCGCCACATATTGCTCCAGGCTGTTGTAGCAGACGTTGAGGTGTTGCTGAGCGGTGCTGTTGTAACCCAGGTCACCCATGCGCAGTGCTGTGCCGTAGGGCAGATGAAAACTTTTGCCATTGCCGTCGAAGGGCTCCAGCCCATGATTTTCAATGCCACGCAAAAAGCTGGCGCACACCGCGGGCGATGCGCCAAAGAGATAAATCAGTAGCCATGAATAGCGACGGAAGTTGCGAATCAGACCGAGATAGCGACCCGTGATGTAGTCTGCTTTAGATGTTTTCTTACCACTCGCATGCCAGGCCTGCTCCCAGAACTCGTCTGGCATAGAGAAATTGTAGTGAATGCCTGCGATGGCTTGCATCATTCTTCCGTAGCGATGCCCCAGGCCATAACGGTAGACCGTCTTCATACGGGCGACATTAGAGCTGCCATACTGCGCGACGGGTATACCTGCGTCACCAGCAACAATGCAGGGCATGCTGGCAGCCCAAAGTATTTCTTCATTGAGGTGACGATAGGTAAAGCTGTGAATGTCTTCCAGTTTCGTCAGGCTGCTGTCGATACTGTCATTGACCGGGGTGATGAATTCCAGAAGCGCTTCGGAGTAGTCAGTCGTGATCGAAGAGTGGGTCAGTGTAGAACCCAGCGCTACAGGATGTGGGGTTTGCGCCAGTTTGCCCGCAGTGGTTATGCGCAAGCTTTCTTTTTCGATGCCGCGATTGATACTGGTTAGCGTCGCGAGGGCGCCGGGTTGTGCCAGCGCTTGCAGTTCCTTTTGCAAATGGGAAGACAATGGAGACTCCTCGATCAAACAGGGCGTGGGGCTGAACCAGGGCTGAAGCCAGATGCCAATATACCGGCCTGAAAGTGGTGCGGTACCAAGTGTAGCCGCGAATCTTAGCAGAGTACAGACGGACCCGCATGCAGCCGTTGGGTCGCAATGCGAAGGACTACCCGTTCTCGAATGATAATTCGGTTGTCGTGTTTTGTCGGTTGCCGGGAAGGTCGGTCTCTCAAGTCAGTCGATCCATGTATGTCTGCAGCAACTGACAGGCGAAGTTGTCTTGTACTTCATTCTTCTGGTCTGTTGCCAGCATGATGCGGGATAACAGCAGGCCAAAGCGCATTCCAGCAAATATGAGATAGTAGTCGTAATCCTGCGCAGCAAACCCTGAAACACTCTCCCACTGTGACGTGGTCTCCTCGTAGCTGGGTAGGCCTTCCAGTCGCGGTGCGCCCAGCCCCTCGGAGAAGGTCGCGTCCATGTGATTGAACCAGGCAAGGTCCTGCAGCGGGTTACCCAGCGCAGCCATTTCCCAATCGAGAATCGCGGCGACTCCGTCGAAGGATGGTTTGAAGATGATGTTCGCCATTCGTGCGTCACCCCAGCAAAGCGCGGTAGGCTCATTCTCAGGTTGATTGGCCTGCAACCAGTTTAGAGCGCGTTGGCAAATCGAATGGGTGACGCCCTCCAGTGCCCAGTTTTGGTAGCGCTGCCAATAGTCCAGCTGCTGTTGCAGCGGCGTTTTCCCCGGCTCCTCAAGCCGCTGCAGGCCGAGCTCCCGATAATCCAGGCGATGAAAACGCGCCATCGTGTCGACGGCTGAGCACCACAGGTTGGCCCGCTGTGCGATATCTGTCTCATGGATCATCCAGCCATCCATATTGTAGGGCGGCATATCGGTGGGGATACGACCATCGGTGCGTTTCATCAGATAAAACTGGACACCCAGCAGGGCGGGGTCTGTTTCCAGACCGCGCAGGACGGGAACCGGTATGTCACTGTGCCTGCTTACAGCATCCATCACTTCGTACTGCAAACTGAGGTCGTAATCGGGAAATACTGGACGCTCGATCTCAGGTTGCAGTCTTGCGACGACCGCCTCCGAGTGGCTCTCACCTGCTTCGCTCCACTCGATATCAAATAGCAGGGTGACATTGGACATTCCGGTCGATTCCGGGATGTTCAGCTCCGGGATTCTAACCGTGTGACCGCGATGATTTGAAATCCACGATTCCAGCTTTAAACGGGTACCTTGAAGGTCATCGATGAGGGGGGTGGGGCGTGTATCGTCCACTGTCGGACTCCTCTGTATAGGGCGGATCGCAGAGAGTGAGGATACTGGGACGTATCGGTGCTGGCTAGCGCAGGGCATGCAGCGTGATGCCAATCTGTCAGACCAGTCACCAGAAAATAGCCCGCAGGGTGTCTGCGATAACCCTTTCGAGTCATTTGGTTGTTGCTTTGCGCGTTGTAGGCCGGCTCAGCCTTGACCTTACCGGTGCACCTTGCGAAAGTGCGCCCATGCTTTCGCCAAGGCAGGGCGCTTCGCTTGATCCGGGCGCATGCAACAGGAGGATGATGACGTGAGAATTGTCGAGTGGCTTAAAATTCTGTCCGCCGAGGGTGGATCTGATCTGTACCTCAGTACCGGCGCTCCTCCGTGCGCAAAGTTTCAAGGCGCGCTAAAGCCCATTTCGGCAGATATTTTGCAGCCCGGTGAAATCAAGGCCATTGCCAACGAAATCATGGATACGGTCCAGCGCGAAACGTTTGAGGAAGATCTCGAGATGAACCTCGCAATATCCGTTTCTGGATATGGCCGATTTCGCATTAATATTTTTGTGCAGCGCAATGAGGTGGGTATCGTCGCACGAAACATTGTCGCCGATATCCCCCGTTGGCAAGATCTGCGCTTACCAGAGATACTTACTGAGGTGATCATGCGTAAGCGTGGTCTGATGCTGTTTGTCGGAGCAACGGGGTCGGGTAAATCCACCTCGCTTGCCGCCCTGATCGATTACCGTAATGCAAACAGCAGTGGGCACATCGTTACCATCGAAGATCCCGTGGAGTATGTCCATAACCACAAAAAATCTATCGTCAACCAGCGTGAAGTCGGTGTAGATACCCGCAGTTGGCATAACGCGCTGAAGAATACCCTACGCCAGGCGCCCGATGTCATATTGATTGGCGAGATCCGTGACAGAGAAACTATGGAACATGCGATATCGTTTGCCGAGACTGGCCACCTGTGCATATCTACTTTGCATGCCAACAACGCAAATCAGGCACTCGATCGTATTGTGAATTTCTTTCCTGAAGAGCGGCGCCCCCAGTTACTGATGGATTTATCGATGAACCTGCAGTGTGTCGTTTCACAGCGCCTTGTTCCTACGGTGGATAAGAAACGGTGCGCGGCGGTCGAGGTATTGTTGGGCACGCCCAGAGTGGGTGAATTGATTCAGCGCGGCGAGTTTGACGGTATCAAGGATGTGATGAGGAAGTCGGAAAGCAGCGGCATGAAAACCTTCGACTCGGCGGTATTCGAGCTGCAGCAGGAAGGCTTGATCGATGAAGAAGAGGCGCTGCGCAATGCGGACTCTCAGAACAATGTCAGGCTCAAGATAAAACTAGCCAACGAAGGCGGCGAGGCTGCGCCACAGAAAGGACACACTGCAGGGTTCAGTCTTGAAGAAATAGAAGAAGAAAAAGATCCGGGAGAGGACGAACATCGATTCTCCTGACAACTGGGTTTATCATGGCCGGTAGCGAGTTCGCCCGTTACTCCAAGTTAGTGACAAGCTCAATCCAGTCTTTTATATCTGAGTCGTTGGCGTTCATTAGCTGGAATCCGCATAGCCAGGCGCCCGGTGTGTTCAGGTCTGGAAGGCACCAGCGCACGTCGCCCACAAGGTAAATCGTGTCCTGCGACCCGGGTATAGCAACACCAATCTGGAGAATAGCGCCGAGAATAGCCTCTTCTTCAAGCACTACCTGCAAACCGCCTCTGGATACGTCAAGGGATTTACAGACTACTACTCTCCCTGTCTCGCCTTTATCGATGCCCGGTGCTTCCAGCTCGACGAACGTCGCGCTGGCTACCGGCATACGAAGGTATTGCCTTTTTTCATTCATGGGTATGAGTGAGCGCCCCTAGGATTTCAGATTTTTTCTGGCTTCGGTAACCACTTCTCGAAAATTGGAGGTGACTTGCAGGATATCCACCATCTCATGGTCGATCAGAGACAGCATTTCATGCCGGGAGACGATGCGAATCTTGACACCTTGACGATTGACAAAAATAAAGCAGTCCTCGTTGGGGTCGAACACGGCGAGTCTGGCCATGGTGGGGGCTTCGCCATCATGAAAGCCAAGCCAGACACCCATAGGCAGGTCAACCTGGCGGCTTGCATCAGAAGTCGTCTCACTGTCGAGCACCCCGGTGCTTTCGACGCGCAGTTGCCTGGCTTGAGCGTTCTCATTCCGTGGTTTTTCATCCGCGGGTGCAGCGCCTTGTTGGATGGCGCCGAGGTGGCTGGAGGTCTCTTGATTCGCGTTTAGTAGCCCGGCATTTGCTCTGTCATCGTTTGAGAGAAAGCGGCCAGTTTCCTCGATATCCAGTCCCGCTCCGCTCGGAAACACCGGTTTTTCGTCATTGTTAATGGAAGCAGCTGACGATAGCGCTGCTTTTGGCTTAATAGCCTGAGCCTGTTCCGCGAGGGAGCCCGTAGACTTTTCTCCGCTGCTGGTTGGCTGTTCTCGGGGTGTGTGTGGCGTTGGCGGAGGTCGTTTGGGTTTGGCCTTGCTGAGATAGCCTGCGAAGGAGGGCTCCGTTGCAGCATGGCACTCCAACTCCTCCAGCGACGGAGGCTCCAGCTCTGCTTCGATACCATCCTCCGGTGCGCCGAGCAGGGGGTCGACATCATCGGGAAGGATCTCAACGAGATCGCAGTCTGCCTCGGGGCCAGTTTTCAGGGTAGGGGCAGGTGCGGCGGCCGGTTCGACGCCTTGCATCGCGCTCGCCAGCGCGTTGA
>JAAENL010000173.1 GCA_024224435.1 Halieaceae bacterium | reverse complement strand
CAGACGCTCCCGCGGAGTCAACTGGCCACGCTCGGAAAAACGGGGACGCCGCTTCTCGGACAGGGCCTCCGCCCGGCTGCGCGCCCGCTTCAATATATCTATTAACGCTAACATATCTGCGCGGTTGTCCGCGTAGGCCGACGACACCGTGCTCAGGCGAGACTGGAACGAAGGCATACTAGGCGCCTCCAACCTCAAGACGGGCGACTACTGCCCCCTCCTGAATCATATCTCCTTCTGCAACCAGCAACTCGTAAAGCGTACCGCTCCCTCGGGTGCAGATCGGGATTTCCATCTTCATACTCTCTATCACCAGGACCTCTTCGTCCGGCGCCAGTGTCTGTCCTGCTTGTGCACACACTTTCCAAACCGTTCCCGTAACCTCAGCGATAATATCGACCAGCATTAGCTTTTACCGCCGTCCTTGGTCACTTTTTTCATATCATCGAGGTTGACAAAAATGGGTTTTCCCGTTGCCGCGATGCAGTTTCCGTGACCTAGCTGATGCATGTCGAAAGCCGCCTCCAATGAATTCTGATAACCCTGAATATCCTGTGTGCGATTAACTGCGCGCTTGGCCATAGCCAGACCAAACGCGGGCTGCTTCGCGATCGTCTCCGCCATGCCCATTACCTCTGCATTCAGGTCATCAAGGGCGACAACTTTGTTGACCATGCCCAGCTTCTCTGCAGTTGCAGCATCGATAAAACTACTGGTAAAAAGAATTTCCTTTGCCTTTCTCGCCCCGAACTCCCAGGTGTGAGCGTGGTACTCCACCCCACCAATACCCATAGCGACCACCGGGTCGCTAAAACGTGCATTGTCTGCCGCGATGATAATGTCGCAGGGCCAGATCAACATCAGACCGGCAGCGATGCAGGCCCCGTGGACGGCTGCGATCGTCGGCTTTGGTATATTGCGCCATTTACTACAATAACCAAGAAATACCTCTGCCTCATATTCGTAGAGGTCAGCCACTGGCTCCCCGTCCCAGTCGATACTGGTCACCTGATCCATGGCCGGCTTGGTAATATCGTGGCCCGCAGAAAAATGCGGGCCGTTGCCGTTGAGCACGATCACCTTTACCTGCTTATCGGCAGCCGCCTGCATCCAAATCGCGTCGAGCTCATTCAGAAGATCCAGGTCTTGTGCATTGCGCTGCTTGGGCCGGTTGAGAGTAATCACCGCAATATTGTCGTGTACGTCGTAAAGAACTTTCGCTTCATTCGTCATAGTGGACTCCAATATCGTCTCGTAGTTGTTGTTTTAGAATTTTTCCGCTTGGATTACGTGGTATCTGGTCGACAAAATGAACATGCGTCGGCACCTTAAAGCGCGCTAGCTGCTCACTACAAAACGCTTGCAGTAGTTTCTCAGTTGGGGGTTCTGTGCCCTGAACAACCAGTATGGCGAGAGGCACCTCTCCCCACTTGCTGTGGCTGACGCCGATTACGGCGGCATCAGTGACGCTGGGGTGCGTCGTGAGTACATTCTCAATCTCCACCGGGTAAACATTCTCACCGCCGGAGATAATCAGATCTCTTAAGCGGCCCACCACGGTGAGATAGCCCTCATCGTCTAATTTACCCACGTCCCCCGTATGCAGCCATCCGTTCTGCAGAGCATGATCGGTTGCCTCCGCCTTGTTCCAGTATCCCTGCATAATCTGAGGACCCCGAACAACAATTTCACCCGCCTCGTGCACCGGCAATGGTCGACCCACTCCATCGACAATCGCCAGCTCCGTATCAAAAGCAGCTCGCCCGCAGCTCTCCAGTAAGTCCGGCCGATCCGCCAGCGCCCGGCGGTGGTCAGACGCTGACAGCATGGCCACAATCGAATTGGTTTCTGTTTGGCCATAACCCTGCGTAAAATCGCACTCGAAGATTGCCATGACCTTGCGCAGCAGCGGCACTGCAATAGGCGATGCTCCGTAATAGATCAGGCGCAGGTCTGGAAATTGCATCGCCTCCAGACGAGGTATTGTCTCGACGATCATCTGCAACATGGCCGGCACCAGCGTCACCGCTGAGATTGGTCTGCTGTGCAAGGTTTCCACAACCCGCGCAGAGTCGTATTCCCGATGGATGACCAGAGTGAGGCCCTGTAAGACGCCTGTGTAACCGATCATAATTCCGGCGGCGTGGTACATGGGCGCTACCAGCAGGAACTCATCACCCGGCGTCCAGGTGTACTCACTACCAAGGGCCGTCTGATAAACATTACTAATGATATTGCCGTGGCTGAGGAGCACACCTTTTGGCTGGCCAGTGGTGCCACTTGTGTACATCTGGGACATGACATCCTGCGACTGTAGCGAAGCGCGCTCCAGCGGCGGCACCACCTCGCCAAGCCAGCTCTTGAAAGACGAAAATCCGGCCTGATTACCGTAAAGGCAAATGGCAGAAATCCGAGGACAGACCTCCGCCACAGACGCAATTAATTCCTCGTCTGCGAACAGCAACTTGGCGGTTGAGTCTTCAATAATAAAGGCACACTCACGGGGGGTCAGGCGGTAGTTGATACCCACCGGCACCACTCCGAGGCGAGCGCAGGCCAAATACATAAAAAAGAACTCGATGGAATTCCTGCCCAGCAGGGCAAGACGGTCACCCTTTGCCAGACCACACGCAGCAAGCCGTCCCGCTATATGATCGATACGTTCACGCGCACGCGAAAAAGTAAAACTACGCTGCTCATGGGTAACAAAAACCACCTCTGCGTGGACACGCGCATGATAATCGAGGTAATCATCGATTCGGCCTAACATCGCGTTAGCTCGACCCAGCCAGATAATCGTGAATGACCTCACCGCGGTCTAGCAAAATATCCCCCACCGTATAGACGGCGCTGACCACGTTTCTAACGGGAAGTTCACCTAGAGGGTTCCTGCTTGTCGAGGACAAAGCGAGGCTCGCCTGTCCCTCCAGTATTTCCTTACGCTTATCGTCGCGTACCTTGCACGTGTTGATCTGACGAATGTCATAGCCATCGCCATCTACAGAGGGAATGGACTTCAGCAGGAAGTGCTCCCGGTCGTATACAGGTATCGGTTCCCCCTCTCGTTCAAAATCCATTTTCATATTGATAATGTCCATGCCTCCCTCAGTAACCCGGGCAGCAACACCGTCCTCATCGCGCTGAATGAAAATATCGCCCCGTACCTTGGGAAATCCCCAGAACTCGCGGCCGGCAGTGAGTAACTCCACCTCGTCGAGATACAGTATCGGCATGAATGTTCCCGCACGATCACCGAGCGTCACCGGCACCATAATACCCGCCTCGCCGTAACTGATCTGTGTGGGTTCGGTCACATGCAGCATCCCCACGTAAATAACCATTATATTTTCTGCATTGATGGTTAATGGCTCGGGCACCATTGCTTTCAAGCAATTCCGGTCGGTCTCCACCTTCAGAGTAAACATCTCGTTGTTACGATACTGATACGGAGGCAGGGCATAGGGTTGAGCATTAACACCGAACTGTGCGCCACCGAAGTTAATTTTTGTCATTCGGATATCTTCCTCTTCAACTGCCGCCACTCATCATTAATTGATCTGTCTGTCCATGCCTTCCCAGTAAGGCGCACGAATATCCTTCTTTAGTAATTTTCCAGACGCATTCCGTGGCAGAAGATCAGTAAAATCAACGGACTTGGGTACCTTGTAACCTGCAATCTTTTGCTTCGCAAAACTAATCAACTCCGACTCAGAGACAACCGCTCCCTGTTTTTTCACAATCACCGCCTTAACGGCCTCACCCCATTTGTCACTCGGCACGCCGATCACTGCCACATCCTGCACGGCCGGGTGCTCATAAAGTGCACTTTCAACCTCCGCGGGGTATACATTCTCGCCTCCAGACACAATCATGTCCTTGACTCGGTCATAGATATAAAGAAAACCTTCTTGATCTAGGTAACCAGCGTCACCAGAGTGCAACCAGCCGTCGCGAAGAGTTTTGGCAGTCGCCTCGGGTAGCCTCCAGTAACCATTCATCAAGGAGGATCCCTTGATTAGAATTTCACCCACAGTATCCGGTGGCAGTACCTTGTCGTATTCATCTGCAATGGCAATTTCGACGCCGGGATAAGGCTTGCCGCAGGACGCCATTTTGCGAGCGTCTGGATCGCTGTGATCATGAGGCTCAAGCACGGTCATAGACCCGGCTGTCTCGGTCATGCCGTAGATCTGGGCGAAACCGCAGCCCATGACTTTGAGCGCGCGCTGCAACAGCGCCGAAGGAATCGGCGAGGCACCGTAGAGCAAAATCTTGAGGCTGGCGAAAACCTCGGGGCGGCAGGCCGGATTATCCAACAACAATTGAATAGCCGCCGGTACAAGGAAAGTGCGAGTGACCTTCTCAGTCTCGAGAAGCGCAATGATCTTCGCCGGATCGACCTCCTCGACCAACACCGCTCTGGCGCCGTTGTACAAAGAAATCAGTCCGGTAGCTGTGCCGCCAATATGGAATAACGGCATGGCAATTAAAATAACGTCCTCAGGTCCTGACAATTGCCAGCCTCCCAGTCGACACTCTGCCTCACGCTGGGCGAGTAGCGCTGCGCTGGAAATCTCGACACCCTTGGGGCGACCGGTGGTGCCACTTGTGTAGAGTTGTATAACTGTATCTTCGCTCCTTGCAGACATGGCGACGTCATTCTCGGATTGGATATCCCGCCACTGGTGATAGCCCTCCGCGCCATTACCCTCTATCACCAGCACTTTTTCTAGCAGAGGCAATTGTGGGCGAATACTTTCCAGCAGAGGCAGAAACACGGGAGCGATGAAGAGCACCCGTGTTT
>JAAENL010000172.1 GCA_024224435.1 Halieaceae bacterium | reverse complement strand
CCAGCTTGTCCAGGGTGGCCAACATGGTAGCGCCCTTCATCGGTCCGCCATTGTCCGAGTGAAGCACCAGTCCTTCGGGTAATACATTATGAGCGAAACAGGCTTTTGTGAACAGCCTCGAACTGTGCTCCATAGACTCTTCGGCATACACCTGGGCAGCGATAATTTTTCGGCTCCAAACGTCTACAATCATGTAAAGGTAGTAAAAAATGCCACGGACTGAAGTACGTAAATACGTGATATCCCAACTCCACACCTGGCAAGGCCCTGTGGCCATGTGCTCCTCAGGGCGCCGTGAGATCGGAGGCTTTGAAGACTGATGATGGGTCAAGAGTTTATGATCCCTCAGCACCCTGTAAAAGCTCGATTCGGAGGCCAGGTAAATACCCTGATCGGCCAGCGAGGGCACGATCTGTTTGGGAGACAAATCCCGGAACGGCACACTATTGGCTACCTCAACAATGTGTTCACACTCCTGCTTGCTAAGTTTATTGGCCGGCTCTGTTTTCGGGCCCTTGCGCCGATCAACACCGCCGTCCTGCCAGCGCCATCGGATGATCGTCCGAGCGCTGATGCCGATAGTGTCGGCAGCCTTGTGGAGCCGGGCACCGGAATGCACGGCCTCGTTGACAAGCTCGACGATCATCGCCCGTTCCTCCTGGCTGTGTTGTCGTCCTCGTCCCCCCAGATCTGGTGGACTTTTTTTTTCAGCACCAGCAGGGCCGCCGTCTCCGCCAGAGCTTTGTCCTTACGCCTCAGCTCCTTTTCCAGGCTGCGAATGCGCTTGACGTCAACGTTGCGACGGGGAGGCTTTCTGGCAGCGCGGCCATTTTCAAGACCGCCGAGCATCAGCGTACGCCATTGTTCAAGATGGGTTTCATGGATCCCCTTGCTGCGCAAGAAGGCGCCGAGTTGTTCATCAGACAGCGAGGATGCCTCAAGGACCGCCTTTAGTTTTTCTTCGGCGCTCCAGTCATTGGGTGTCTTCGGGGCCATTGGCATAGTTCCATTCGGTGGGTTCGGATAAAGATGAGACGAATCGATTCCGGCCTTGCGCAGCCATGTGGAAAGCGTCGATTGAGGAACGTCAACCTGTTTGGACAGCGCTGTGGCCGATATCGCATCAGGGCCGATCATTTTCTGGATCATCTTGTGTTTAAACATCTGAGAGTATGGCATGTCAACCTCCTGCGCCCCCAGTTAAAAAATTGGGCGCCACCGCAGGGTGAGCCCGCCCCCGCGGGGGCGGGCTCACCCTGCGGTGATCGCTCGGGCTGCAGGTGACAACTACCCTAACACAGGGGGTTGACCATAGCATGCTGACGAATCAGATGCTGACAGCGGCCGATAAGCAGCTGACTCAGGTACTCGATGATGATCAGTTGTGGAGTGCCGATGAGCTGCTGGACATAACAAAGGGGCAATCCCGTCTTCAGCCGGCTTCGCGGCGTG
>JAAENL010000171.1 GCA_024224435.1 Halieaceae bacterium | reverse complement strand
TCGGCCATCGCAATCCCTGCAAATAGCAGGGTTACCAACAATGTTGACAGCAAGACAATACCAATTCTACGCATGATAGTTGCTCCTTGAGAGAGATTTGGGAAGAAAACTTGAGTTTCATGAGCATTAGCTCTCCGCCATCATGACAGAACGTCCCTCTCTTGTCACCCGTAATTTCCACAGTATTTCACCTGTGGACTCCTGCTGGTCAGAGAGTAAAGCGTCCCAGGTCCGCATCCCGCACCCATACCGCCACTTGCGAACGCGAGCCGACGCCCAACTTGCCCAGGATATTACCCACGTGAAATTCCACCGTGCGCTCGGTGATGTGCAGCTCAGCCGAGATTTCACGGTTGCTCTTGCCCTGCGCCAGCGCCCGCAGCACGTCCCGCTCCCGACCGGTCAACGCATCCCACCCGAATTTGACTTGCTCTTCCCAGGCGCGGATGCGTGCCAGTTGCTCTAACGTCCACACGGTCTGCCCTCGTGCAGCCTGACGCACGCCCTCCAACACTACATCCAAAGCAAGTGCTTTCAGAAAATAACCCACCGCGCCCAGCCGATGCGCTTCATGCAGATAGGCCGGGTTATCGTGGGCGCTGAGGAGCAAGATCGCAGGTCTGGTTTCGTCCTCCGCCAGCGCCATCAGCAGCCCGGTTCCGGCATCCTCTCCTAGTTCGTAATCGAGAACGAGGGCGTCGGGACGGGCGCTTTCGAGCAACGCCTCCGCCTCGGCTAGAGTTGTGGCTTCGCCCACGATTTCCACGTCCGTCGCCTGCCCAAAAATCGCCCGCAGGCCAGCGAGGATAGCAGGGTGATCATCGATCAGCAAAACACGAATGACTGTGCTCATGGCCGCTCCGCAAGCAGGGCGTCGAATTCACGCTCGGCCTCGATCAACTCGCCCGTTTGCGTGCTCAGGCTGAAGCCGTCCCAGCGGTGGTCGCCGGAACTGTCGAAATCGAGGAACCAGCACAGCGCCGCCACTTGCGGCTCGCCGTTCACTTCCTGCAAGGCCGCATTGAGCCAGCCATGGGGATAATTCTGGGCGGGCAGAGCGGGATGGTCCGGGGTGAAGGTGTTGGTCGAGGTGATGAACATAGGTCGGCCCCGCGTGGTCTCGTGAGCATTGATCACGGCCAGCCAGTCGCGGTAAACCCGGAATCCCGCCTGCGCTCCGCCCCACTCGGCTCGGGGCAAGTCCAGCAGCGGCTCCAGCGCCCTTTGCTCGGGCTGCAACTCCGGCGCGTCGGGACGGCCCGGCGTTTGTACGGCGAAACCATCCGGCCCAGTAAGCGGAAATCCAGCCGCGGCTTTGCGCTTGGCGCTTGCATCCAGATGGGCGACGAGGGTGTTGAAGTAGTTCAGCCAGGGGACGTCGATCTGGTGAGGTTTAGCGCCATTCTGATCCTGGTTCCAGGGTTGCACCGGGCCGACCAATACCCGCAAATTCGGGTTTTCAGGGCGCACAATCTGTATGATGTTGTCGGTGCGTGCGGCGTTTTCGCCGTAGCCGTTGAACACCCTGGCGTACCATTCCGGCGTCACAAGATTGCCGTCTGCCTGTGAATTGGCGCCGGCGGAATTGTACCCGGAGCCGATTTGCAGCGCATACACATCACGCAGACGCTGATCACGCGCCAGACGTCGCACATAATCGAGATACTCGATCAGGGCCGCTTGCTCGTCCGGCGGCGGCAGGCTCTGCCCCTGATCGTAGTCTACCCGTACAATGACCTGTAAACCCGCCGCGGTCGCTCGCCCCACCCGTTGCGCCAGGTCGTCGATGCCCCAATGATCGACGTCAGCGAGACGGGCGTAGGTCAGTTCCACATCCCAAGCGCGTTTGCCGTGCCAGTCGCGCTCTAAATTGGCAAACACCACGCCCAGCTTGGTCGGAGTCGATGCGGTTTGTGGCTCTTCCTGCTTCCCAACCGTCCAGCGCGTGCGTTCGATGCAGCCGGTGTCGCAGTGATGATAGAGGATGAGATCGTATGCAAGCGAGGAGGGCGCCTCGATCTGCCACGTCCACTCCCACGGCGCCTCATCCACCTCTGTGATCTCCCATTTGCTGGGATGCTTGGCGCGGCCGTCGATAGTCAACTGCACATTGGGCAACGCCGCCGCGTCCTGGATGGTAATCTGCAGAGGCTGCCCCGGCTGCGGGATGGGGGGATCAAGCTCGATGCGAGGCCAGACCATCGCCGGCTGCACCGCTCCCGGCAGGAGGACAACGCGTGCGCGCAGCGGCAGCGCCCAGATCAAGCCGGCGAGCAGGAGCAGGGAAAGCCAAATCTTGATATAGGGGAGCGCAAAAACCCTATCCAACCGACGCATCTTCGTGCCTGTATGGAGTTCTGATTGGGAGAAGGAAGCTGACGCAGGCGCCGCTTTCATCGTGTTCGTCCTCGTGTCGGCTTTCGATTTCGAGATGCGAATCATGGCGTTGCAGAATAACCGAAACCAACGTCAGCCCCAGACCGCTGCCCAACTGGCCGTGGCGCTTGACGCGATGGAAGCGCTCGATGACCAGGGGCACATGCTTGGCGGGAATGCCCGGCCCCGTATCGCAGATGATCGAACGCACGCTGTCATCCGCTGAGGTGATCTCGACATTGATCTGATCGCCGCTGCGCCCATGTTTGACGGCATTGTCGATGAGATTGAGATAAACACGTTTCAGCCAGACTTCATTGCCTTCGACCAGGGGCAGATGCGAATCGATTTCTACATTGATTCCTATCTGCTTCTGGGTTGCCTGCTCTGCGATCTCGTCCAGTGTTTGAGAAACGACGTCGTTCAAGTCAAGCGCCCGCTTGTCAAGCGTGTCACGCGCTTCCAGTCGCCCAAGTTCCAGCATATCGTGTACAAGCTGTTGCATGTGCTGCGTCTCTTTCTGGGCCAGCTTCAACGACTCGGCTTTGACGGGTTCCGCCATATTAGGTTGATCCAGGATGTGCAGATGTGTGGCGATGACCGAGACCGGTGTTCGCAACTCATGCGAAAGCTCGTCCAATAAATGCCCCGTTGTGCGCTTGAGTTGGGTCAGCCGCGTGATGTCCTGAAGGATGACAAGGCGCAGATTTTCCGGTATGGCAATGGCTCGCCAGTTCAGGATTTGGCCGGCGGGCAGTCCCAAGATCTGCGCTGTGCTGGAAACACCGTCCACCGCTGCCAGAGAGGGGAGAATCGCCAGGACCCACGGTTCGGAAACAGGCAAGGGACCGGGCGCATCGCGCAGTTGCAGTAGGCGCCGCGCTACAAGATTGGCGTAGACGCAGGTCTGTTTGCCATCAACGAGCAAAATGCCGAGGGGTAGATGTTCGTAGAGTTGGCGATACGCTTGCCGTTTCATCTCGGAGCATCGTCTTTTTTCCAACAACATCGCCAGCGCTCATATGGCCCCAATGATCCCAACCAAAACCAGCAGCAAGTGTCTGAGTTCAAAGATGTACATTATCGAAAACCAGCCGGATATGATTGTTTACGGAATCAATAGGCGAGGACTTGACCATCCTGCCGATCAGCTAATTCGGCCATTCTAGCATACCATCTATGTACAAACAATTAGTAGAGTTATTGGGTGATCGTAGCGGTAGACCAGGAGCAAATCAACCCCTATGAGGAAGCGTGGCAAGCAGGCCGCACCACCAGCAGCGATCTCTCCGGCGCCCCCACTCGGATTCACTTCGGCTTCCCCGCCGGCGCCGCTCTCCACGTCATCGTAATCTATTGGTCAGGTGGAGCCTTGTCGATGGTAGGGGAATTGCGTACTCAATTACCTATCTCCGCGATGCGCTCACCCTTCAAGCACGTTCTCCCAGAATGCATTCGCCTTTCCCGACCAATCATGTCAGTATGGGCTTACTCACGATTTGTCAACCGTCGTTTCTCGACTTTCTTTCTTAGCACAAAAAAGAGGAAGAAATAAAGAAAATAGAGCAAGAATCCCGCGGCATTCACGCGATAATCACCATACTTCTCCCAGTAGTTTTCGGGAGGAAAGTAAGCGGCCAGTCCAGACGAAGACCACATAAGCGTAGCACTCAAGACAGGCAGTATCAGAATTAAACCCACAGTTATCAGAATTAAAGCCACGGCGCCTGCGATATTCGCGGCCACATGGAATGTTAATGCCATTGAAAAGTCCCGGCCTAATTTTAAGCTTTGCTTGAAGTGATACAAATTGATGCCGATGAGCATGGCAATCACCAGGAACACGCCGCCGTGCAGCCAAAAATCCAACAACGTGCGTTGCCAGTGCCCGACAGGCGGGATATAGGCCATATCGAACATCCAGGGGTTGGAGAGCCAAGTTAAGATTATATATGCCGGTGCACTCAAGATGATCCAACTGCCAATGAGGAGCGTCATTCTCGATAACAGTATAAACACTAATTTTGTGTCGGTTTTCCCTTTCAATGATTTGATTATCATGTTTGACATTTTTATCCTGTATGTACTTGTTCATAATTAGTAGGCATGTTGAAATACATAAGCATGCCTACTGTCAACTGACTGTAGATCTCGACTTTGGCCATTTTTTGGTTCACTGCTACGCCTGGGCGCCGTTTCAGACGGGAAATAGGAGCATGTCGTGGTCTCTCATTGACTTGCTCTAATTCTCAGGGCCACGCCTAGACCAGATGTGAAGGACGCTCAGAAATGGCCAAAGTCGGGTGTAGATAACACTACCTTAATTGTTTGAAGTCAAATAAATTACCC
>JAAENL010000170.1 GCA_024224435.1 Halieaceae bacterium | reverse complement strand
CCCATCAGTTTGTATTCACCTGAGTTCACTTTAAAGCCGGTGTAGTAGGTGAAGGCGGAGTATAAGAGGCCAAGAGAATGGGGGAAATCCAATTCCCATAGCGGCGTCAGTGTTTTACCTTCGCCCAGCCAGGCGGTTGTAGTCGCCCACTCGCCGACTCCATCGAGGCAAAGTACCACTGCCTTTTCAAAAGGACTGGGGAAAAATGCCGATGCAGCATGGGACTGGTGATGTTCCGAAAACAGCAAATCCGGTAGTTCTGTCTTTTTCAAGTCGCCAAGATTCGCTAATTCGGTTTTCAGCGTGCTCTTGAGGTAAAGTTTTTCCTTGAGCCAAACAGGCATCGCGGCAATGAATGAACGCAGTCCGTTGGGTGCATAGGATAGATAGGTCTCCAGCAGGCGCTCGAACTTGATCAGCGGTTTGTCGTAGAATACCACCTCGTCTACATCAGCTAGTTTCAGCCCAGCTTCTGCCAGGCAATAACGGATGGCGCTGCCGGGGAAGCCGGCGTCGTGCTTCTTACGGCTGAATCTTTCTTCCTGCGCGGCGGCGACGATTTCTCCATTTATCACCAGGGCAGCGGCACTATCGTGGTAGTAAGCAGAGAGCCCAAGAATGGTTTTCGCAGCGGTCATGTTTTGGCTACCCCCGGGTAAGCCGTAGTTCTCTCTTCCAGAACGATACTAGATGTTGCCAAAATTGGCGATAATCGCTTGCTGAATGCGCCAACTCGATCACGAACCAACAGGAGTGGGCGCGCGCGGCAGACGCTTTACAGCGTGGCCAAATGCTTCACAGGATCGTAGCCCTCGTCGCGGAGCTGGACCATCACATAAATCGCCTTCGTTTCGCGGGTATGCGAACTAAACTAATCTGCTGCAGGGTCTGGGACTCGCAGGCAGCGTTGTTCACCGTTACCCAGTGTTCCCCGAATGCCGTGGACGCGCATTGCTCAGCAGTGTGTGGGCGAATGGCCGGCGCATCTCCAGAGTTTTTATTAAATTGGCGCGCCCGGAGAGATTCGAACTCCCGACCAACTGGTTCGAAGCCAGTTACTCTATCCAGCTGAGCTACGGGCGCACACGCGGTAGATTATATAGATTTCTGGCGTTTGCGGAAGAACCAATGCTGACTAATCACTCCCTTCTTGGTGCCCAACCCGATACGGGCAGCGCCCTCTGCAAGAACCGGGGGCACCCGAGCGCAAATATTGCGCTGATCCTGCTCACTATTACGCGCCATTGTCAGGTATACTTTAAAAAACCTTGGGGGCGGAAACCACGGTGTCAGGAAACGAAACCAACCCCGGCGCTGAGTCGGAGGCACAGTCAGCGGGCGCGCCGGTAGAGGCGGGCCGGGCTCCCTCACCCCCTGAAAATCCTTCTGCAGCTCCCGAAAACCAGCCTCAGCAGGGAGAGATGCCCTTCGCTATCGTGATGGGTCAGGCACTTACGGAGCTTCCAAAGGATCTCTACATCCCGCCGCAGGCCCTTGCCGTCATCCTGGAGGCTTTCGAGGGTCCGCTGGACCTGCTTCTTTATCTCATAAAGCGGCAGAACATCGACATTCTGGACATTGACGTTTCCCGCATCACCGACCAGTACATGGAATACGTCGACCTCATGGACGCTATGCAGTTCGAGCTGGCCGCTGAATACCTTTTGATGGCCGCGATGCTGGCGGAGATCAAGTCGCGGATGCTGTTGCCACGCTCCACCGATGTGGACGAAGACGAGGAGGACCCTCGGGCGCAGTTGATTCGTCGTTTGCAGGAATATGAGCGCTTCAAGAAAGCTGCCGAGGATATTGAGGAGCTATCGCGACAGGAGCGCGATAGCTGGGTAGCGAGTGCCGAGCCGCCAGAGATCAATCGGGCGCGACCGGAGCCCGAGGTCGAGATGCGTGAATTGTTGCTTGCCCTCAGTGAAGTAATGCGCCGCGCCGATATGTTCGCCAGTCATCATGTGGCACGCGAGGTGCTGTCCACGCGGGAGCGCATGAGTGAGGTGCTTGAGCGCTTGACCGGGGAGCAATTCGTACCCTTTGTCTCGTTATTTAGCGTGACTGAAGGTCGGCTCGGGGTGGTTGTGACGTTTCTGGCATTAATGGAATTGATCAAAGAATCTCTGGTGGAAATTGTGCAGACGGAGAGTTTCGGTCCCATCCACGTCAAGGCAAGGGCGGAGTAATATGTCGGAAACAGGCTTGGTACAGATTCTCGAGGGAGCTCTGCTGGCGGCGGGGAAAGCGCTGACGGTGTCGCAGCTCGCTGATCTATTCGAGACACATGAGCGGCCGGAGAAAGCGGAGATTCGTGATGCGCTTAAAGAGGTGGCGGAGCGCTGTGACGGTCGTGGATTTGAATTATTGGAAGTGGCCAGCGGTTTTCGCTTCCAGGTGCGGCAGCCGCTTGCCCCCTGGGTCCAGCGGCTCTGGCACGAGCGACCCCAGCGTTATACCCGGGCCTTACTGGAAACCCTGGCGCTTATGGCCTATCGACAACCGATAACTCGGGGTGAAATCGAAGAGATTCGAGGGGTAGCGGTCAGCACCAATATCATCAAAACGCTCCATGAGCGTGAGTGGATACGTGTGGTGGGTCATCGGGATGTCCCCGGCCGCCCCGCCATGTACGCGACGACAAAACAGTTTCTGGATTACTTCAACCTGAAAAGTCTGGATCAGTTGCCGGCCCTCGCCGAAATCCGTGACCTGGACACCCTGAATGCGGAACTCGGTTTTGGCGAACTGCAGGCGGCTGAGGGAGATGAAGATCGCCCCAGTCTGACCGTCGTGGGGGGCACTGAGCACGCAGGAACAGATGAGGAGGCCGAATCGCTCACTCTGGCCGAGGCCGCTGAGGATCTCGAGCAGCGCGCGGTTCAGGGCGTCGATGGCGAGGCCGAGCACAGCGAGTCGGCTGACCCTGAATCCGAAGAGCCCCGTGACGCATTTCCGCTAGACCCCAACTCGCAGAACTGATTGGCATGCCCGACAAGACTACCAGGCGTGCATCCGGCAGGTCGGCACAATCTTCGGAGAACGATGAGACTCCGCCCGCTGCGGGTGAGAAATTGCAGAAAGTACTGGCACGCGCGGGCTTCGGCTCCCGGCGCGAGATGGAGCGGTGGATCGAAGCGCGCAGGATAGCGGTGAACGGCAAAGCTGCTACCTTGGGTGACCGGGTCGGAGATCGTGACCGTATCAGCGTCGATGGTCGCCCCCTGGCAACCGGCGCTGCCGAGGAAGTGCGCTGCATTCTCTACCATAAACCCACCGGTGAAATTTGTTCTCGTGACGACCCGGAAGGACGCCCTACGGTGTTCCGGCGGTTGCCGCCGCTCAAGCCAGGTCGATGGATTTCAGTTGGCCGCCTCGACTTTAATACATCCGGCTTGTTGATCTTTACCACCGACGGAGAGCTGGCCAACGGTCTGATGCATCCTTCCTCTCAGGTTGAGAGAGAATACATGGTGCGTGTCATGGGGGATGTGAAGCCCGAGATGCTGCAAAGCATGCTCGAGGGTGTGATGCTGGACGATGGTGTAGCCCGTTTTACCGACATTCAGGAAGGTGAAGGTGACGGAATAAACCGCTGGTATTACGTGGTATTGATGGAGGGTCGTAATCGCGAGGTCAGGCGCCTTTGGGAATCCCAGGGACTGACAGTGTCGCGCCTCAAGCGCGTGCGCTATGGGAGCGTGTTCATACCATCAAGGGTCAAGCAGGGGCAGTGGCAGGAAATGGATGAGGCTGATATCAAGTCATTGTATCGTCTGGTCGACTTGCCAATGAAAAAAATCAAGCGTGCTACGGCCAGAGAGCGGGACGTTATGGAGCGTCAGTTTGGTAAGCGCACTGGCCGCGGCGCAGCACGGAAAGGCGTACGCTAACGTGCGTCAAACGTTCTGCCGGTAATGCCCGCGCTATCCTCTCCCATTAGAAACAGATAACCCTGCATAATGTTCTCCGGTGGCGGGTTGTCAGTGGGTGTTTCCGCTGGGAACGCGGCCCGGCGCATTGCGGTGTTGGTTGCTCTGGGGTTTAGGCTATTCACCCTGATGTTGGATGTGTTTTCAAGTTCCCCGGCCAGCACTTGCATCAAACCCTCTGTGGCAAATTTGGAGACGGCATACGAGCCCCAGTAGGCCTTGCCTATACGCCCCACTGAGGATGAAGTGAAAATCAACGATGCGCTTTGTGCTTGTTTTAACAGCGGTAATAGAGTGCGTGTAAGAATGAACTGGGCATT
>JAAENL010000169.1 GCA_024224435.1 Halieaceae bacterium | reverse complement strand
GCCATGCGCGCCCGCCTTGCGGAGTTGCTCGGCATCCCGACCAACGCCGTCAACGTCAAAGGCAAAACCCTGGAAGGCATGGGCGCCCTGGCCAAAGGCGCAGGTGTGGCCGTGCAAGCGATCTGCCTGTTGATGCCGAAGCGCTAGCTCTGAAGTGTGCGTTCGTGGGTGGGATGGTCGACTCTAACCAGAATCCTGCCGGTACTTTTTCGGGGTAGATGCGGGGTTGTGTGTGCGACTCGGTATTCCGCCGAGGTTCGTGCGGTACTTTTGTATCGTCGATAGGCTACAAGGGGTCTGACGCTGTACCCCTTGTGAAACTGCCCCTTTGGAAGGTCTATCCACTCAAGCGACTCCACGATTTCGCTATGATACTGAACGAATTGCATGCTTGGTGCATAGGGCTTTCAAGGGGACATGAAGTGCTTCCGATAAGCAGATACGGAACGTAGTGGCAGGGTGTGCGACACGGTATCTCCTCTCGGTGAAGCGTTAGAGGCGGAGCCGGTGGAACTTCACCAGTCGGTTGGCTTTGATGTGCGCCACGCCCATGTCGCGGTCTGTCCATAGTTCCTTACCTTTGGCACCGTAGCGCAAGCGTCGGTGCTCGCCTGATTGCATCTCGAGCATTACGTTCACCCAACCGGAGCGGGGCCACCGTTCACAGGTTTCAACTTCATTGATGCGCACTGGCAGGCTTTCCACGCGAGCATCCGCGATGGCCTTACTCCGGTATCGGTGACGCAGATGAGGTATGGCCACAATGAGAAGGATAATGGCAACCACTGCATCATCATTGCTGCGCGCCTTCCCGCATCCAACCATGCACAGCAGGTAGCTACCAAAGATGAGCAAAACAAAATCCCAAGGGGGCGGAGCCTTGCGTTTCTGCGGTGGTTTCGCATGGGGTCCCGCTTGGATGATTTCCTCCAAATCAGAATGGGCCATTAGTTGTTCAAACTCCTTTGCGGATTCCGCTGACCTGGGATCCTCATTATTCCCAGCGAGGTGCTCAGAACCGTGGTCGGCACGGGTCCCGCAGGAACCACAATACTTGCGGAAGGGAATGGAGTAAGCACCACAGTGTTTGCAACTGGACATGATTCGTTTTAAGGGAAAAGGTGCGGGTGACAGGGCGGTCGGTGACGCGCAGCAACCGCCGATTGGCGTTTGGATACGGCACTAACAACTGTGGACGGCAAAAAGGCCGAACCCGAATCACTTCTACATATACCCTACGGTGTACCACACGGAGTCGCACACCCTGCCATATTTTTGGGCAGGAGAGCACCGCACGGTTCACCGCCACGCTCGTCCTAGTCGCCGCCGGTCGCTCCTCGCGCATGGGCGAGAGTCCAAGGTCCAAGGTCCTACTGCCCCTGGCCGGAAAAACCCTGCTCGCGCAAACGCCGCAAGGCTTCCGCACCAGGGCCTTCCTGAAAGTGTTGGAGCAAGCCCAGGAGATCACCCCGCCCCCCACCGACGACGTGGCGCTCT
>JAAENL010000168.1 GCA_024224435.1 Halieaceae bacterium | reverse complement strand
CTCTTGCACTTTTCTTGTAACTCGGACATCATTGAACTTCTGTAGCAACGGCTCTAGGTATTTTGATAGTTTTTTTTCATAGCATAATCATAGCCGCATCTCAGTATTTGTGGCTAGTCTGACTTTTCCAGAGTTTTCAGAAGGACCGAGAATTTCCTAACCTGCGGATCACCATCACCCCATAAAAGGCAATTCTGTTTGTTATTCTGTCCTAAGTCCTACGACTCCTGGCAATCTCATGAACCCACGATTCAATCTCCAATTATCTAATCAGCCCATCACCCTAAGTGCCAAGAAATGCGCTAAGAAGACCACCCCCATCCTGCCGGACATCGGCCCAGGATAGGTCGCTAGCGCACACCGCCGTGCTCTCAGCCCTCTCTCGCCCGTCCGGCAGGAGAGGCTTTTTTTGTACGTGATGCGTGTTGCGTGTTGCGTAGTGCGTTATCACCTCAAGGCCGGTACATTTCTTCCATTACTTATCGTCAATTTCAACCCCAGTCACAGCAATTCGTCCCCACAGGAGTCTTCCCCATGTCGCAGCAAGTAACTTGTCCCGAATGTGAAGGTGACCTCACCCTTAATGATCCGATGTTGGGTGAGATCGTGCCGTGTCCTGATTGCGGCTCAGAACTCGAAGTTATCTCGCTTGAGCCGATCGAGCTGGACCTGGCGCCAGAGGTTGAGGAGGATTGGGGAGAATGACCACTCGCGTGGGTTTCCTTTACGGACGTATTCGCGCCGAAGAAAAACTGCTGGTCAATGCCCTGAAAAACGCCGGCGCCGAAGTGGTGATGTTGCGTGACAATGATCTGATATTCCGCGGCGAGCGGCCGGGCATCGACCAGGCGGTGGATGTGGTGCTCGAACGCTCAGTGAGCACCTCACGCGGCTTGTATGCTCTGCACATGTTGGAGGCGGATGGCGTCCCCACCGTCAACAGCTATCGCACGGCTAATATCTGCGCCGACAAAATCCTCACCGGTACCGCCCTGGACGCCGCCGGCGTACCCCAACCCAATTGGCGCGTTGCCTTCGACGCCGGCAGTGCCCTGGCCGCGATGGAAGAGCTGGGCTATCCGGTGGTGCTGAAACCGGTGGTGGGATCATGGGGCCGCTTACTGGCACGCATCAATGACCGTGATGCTGCTGAAGCCATCATCGAGCACAAAACCACCCTTGGTTCCTACCAACACAGCATTTTCTACATCCAGGATTTTATCGACAAACCTGGACGGGATATCCGGGCCTTTGTGGTGGGTGACCAGTGTATTGCCGCCATTTACCGCCAGTCCTCGCATTGGATCACCAATACGGCACGTGGCGGCGAGGCCAGCAATTGTCCCGTGACGCCTGAGATCGAGGCACTGTGCCGGTCGGCCGCACAAGCGGTGGGGGGCGGCGTTCTCGCCATCGACCTTTTTGAAGATGATGGTCGGGGTCTGTTGGTGAACGAGATCAACCACACCATGGAATTCCGCAACAGCATCGCTCCAACCGGTGTCGATATCCCCGCCTGTGTGGCTCAGTACCTGCTCGATGTCGCTAATGCCCGCGTACCACTGACCTGGCAGGTACCGGTTCGGACCTGAAAAATTGAAGACTAAAGATTCAAGATTAATGATCGATGATTCAAGATTAATAATTGAATCACATACGGCAAGGCAGGGGTCATAATCTTCAATCTTTAGTCTTCAATCTTTAATCTTGATCCTTGCACCAACTTTCTCATCATTCCTATTTCAAACTCATGTCCTCTGATACTCCCCTTCGTGTTGCCATTGCCGGGGGCTCCGGCTACGGCGGCGGTGAACTGCTTCGCCTCTTAATCGATCATCCCTGTGTTGAAGTGACTCAGGTGACCTCGCAGCGTAATGCCGGTAAATTCGTGCATAGCGTGCATCCGAACCTGCGCCCTTGGGCGGGCCGGCCTGCCCTGCGATTCACCACACTCGAGGAGCTGGAACCCTGTGATGCGCTTCTCTTGGCATTGCCCCACGGGCAGGCACAAGGCCAGATCGAGCATTTCTCTGAATTAGCGCCGCGCCTTATCGATCTCTCGGCTGATTTCCGTTTGCGAGATGCGGCCGTGTACGAGGCCCGCTACGGGCATGCGCATGCGGCGCCATCCTGGCTCGACCGTTTTGTCTACGGCCTGCCGGAGCGCTACCGAGACCAGATCAGGGGCGCCGACTATGTCAGTGGTGTGGGTTGTAACGCTACTGCCAGCAACCTGGCATTGTTGCCCTTGGTCCAGGCTGGTCTTTTGCGTGACGATCGACCCATCCTTGTCGATCTCAAAGTCGGTTCCTCGGAGGGAGGGGCCAGCGCCAATGCCGCCTCTCACCACCCGGAGCGTAGCCACGCCGTGCGCAGTTTCGCGCCCACCGGCCACCGCCATGAAGCGGAAGTACACCAAGCCCTGGGGCGTGACGACATCCACCTCTCGGTCACTTCCATCGAATTGGTGCGGGGAGCGCTGGCGACTGTCCATACCTGGGCACAGCCAGGAACCAGCGAACGTGATCTGTGGCGGGCGTACCGGCGTTTTGTAAAAGACCGGCCCTTTGTCCGCATCGTGCACGAACGCTCGGGTATCTACCGGCATCCGGAACCAAAACTGGTGGCCGGGACCAATCTGGCCGATATCGGCTGGAGCCTGGACCAAACAAACGGGCGCCTGGTCTCGATTTGCGCCATCGATAACCTGGGCAAAGGCGCGGCCGGTTCAGCCGTGCAATGCCTCAATTTGATGCACAGTTGGGATGAGACGACCGGCCTTGGTTTTACCGGCTTGCACCCCATTTGAAATCAAAAGTTAAAAGGCAAAACGCAAATGGCAAATGGCAAATGGCTAAACTGCGGCAACTGTCAAACCAAACGACCACGCGACCAAACGACCACACGACCACACAACCACACGACCACACGACCAAACGACCACGCGACCAACCGACCACACGACCAACCGACCAACCGACCAACCGACCACGCGACCAACCGACCACACGACCAACCGACCAACCGACCACGCGACTAAATTAAAATGAATCCAATTGTTATTAAAATCAGCGGTTCCGAAGGAGCCGATCTCGATGCCCTGTGCGATGATATCGCTGTGCTTGTCGGCCAGGGTCAGCCTATCATCCTGGTACACGGCGCCTCCGCCGCGGCGACGGCCCTGGCAGAGCGTGCAGGTGTGCCTGTGCGTATGATCACCTCCCCCAGTGGACATAGCAGTCGCTACACCGACCCGGCCACCCTGGAAATGTATGTGGCGGCGGCAGCCGGTCAGGTAAACAAAGACCTGGTGGGGCGATTACAGCGTCGCGGGGTCAATGCCATCGGCTTGAGCGGCTTGGATGGCCGTTTGCTGCAAGCGCAAAGGAAAAGGGCGATCAGGGCAGTTGAGAAGGGAAAACAGCGCATAATCCGTGATGACTATACCGGGAAACTGACCGGGGCCAATGCCGGCTTACTCAATCTGCTAATCTCTGCCGGTTATACGCCGGTGATCGCACCCCTGGCCATTGGCAGTGACTCTGAGCCCCTCAACGTGGATGGTGACCGGGCTGCGGCGTTGTTGGCTGCAAGCGTACATGCGAACAACCTCATCATCCTCGCCAATGTGCCCGGCTTGCTATCTGATTTTCCCGACGAAACAAGCCTCGTGCAACGCCTGACCTTGTCAGAGATTGATAAAGCAATGGCGATGGCAGAAGGCCGTATGAAACGGAAAATCCTGGCTGCACAAGAGGCGCTAGAGGGCGGAGTGACCCAGGTCGTCTTCGCCGATGCCCGCCATGCCGAACCTGTAGGCGATGGTTTGGCAGGCCAGGGCACAGTTCTTGAACGTTCATAAATATGACTTCATAGTGCGGATCAATCTCTGCTTTTGGGTTAAGACTGAAGATTCAAGATTTAAGAATAGTATTCCAGCGATAGGTTCATCCTTCAATCTTTAATCCTTAATCCTTACTCATCCCAAATCATCGACTCATCTTCCCAACAGGGTGCACTGCACCTGCCATACCCCGAGCACATGATATGTACACCACCCCAGTAGCTGACCCCACCACTTTGACTGCAACTGAAATCATCGATCTCGAAACCGCCCACTCGGCGGGGGTGACAGGCAAACGACCCCTGACCATTGTGCGAGGACAGGGCGCCTGGCTTTGGGATGCGAACGGCAACCGCTACATCGATTGCATCGGTGGGCATGGCGCTGCCAGCATTGGGCATAGTCATCCCCAGGTTGTGGCCGCTATCAGCGAGCAATCGGGTCGATTGATGCTTTGCCCTGACAGCCTCTACAACGACCAGCGTGCTCGCCTGTTGGCACGATTGGCCGAGATCAGTCCTGCAGGTATGGATCGAGCGTTCCTCTGCAACTCGGGCACAGAGGCGGTCGAGGCAGCGCTCAAGTTCGCCCGGATCAGCACAGGGAGGACGGGCATCATCGCCGCAAGGTTGGGATTTCATGGCCGCACTTTCGGCTCGCTCAGCGCCACCTGGCGACCCCAATATCGCCGTCCGGTCGAGCCCCTTGTACCTGACTTCAGCCATGTTCGCTATAATGACTTAGCGGCGTTGGATGCAGCTATCGACGACCGTACAGCTGCTGTACTCCTCGAGGTTATCCAGGGAGAAGGTGGCGTGATTTCGGCCGACCCTGACTTCCTGCAAGGAGCCGAGCGACTGTGTCATGAGCGCGCGGCCCTGCTCATCCTCGACGAAGTGCAAACCGGTGTGGGCCGCACCGGCCGCTGGTGGGCGTGTCAGCACTATGGTGTGACCCCCGATCTCATGCCCATCGCCAAAGCTTTGGGAGGTGGTTATCCCATCGGGGCCTGTCTCATCGGCCCGCGCGTGAATGCACTACCCAAGGGCAGCCACGGCAGCACATTCGGTGGTAACCCTCTGGCCTGCGCCAGCGCATTGGCTACCCTCGACGTGATTGAAGAAGAGCAGTTGATCGAACGCACAGCTCAACGGGGCGCGGTGCTGCAAGAACAGTTGCGAGGCATCGATTCCCCCCTGATCCGCGAGGTGAGGGGGCGAGGTTTTATGGTCGGACTCGATCTGCGCATCAAAGTCACCCCCGTTCTCAAGGCATTGCAGGCAGGCGGTGTCCTGGCCCTACCAGCAGGACCTACCGTCCTGCGCCTACTCCCCCCTCTCACCATCAGCGACGACGATCTGACTCACGCGGTCGAAGCCATCGCCGAAGTGCTGATGGAGTTGAAGCCTTGATTATTCCCGTTCAACAGGATTTCATGCGGTTGACACAGGTTTCGACTGATGCGTGAAACGTAAAACGTGAGCTATGATCCAGCAAGAAGACGTCACGTTTCACATCTTCACGACGTACTACCACATGAAAACCAAAGAGCCAATATTTTCACCCACCAGCCCCGAAAATACTGACGCACACAATTTCAAACCCCTTTCAGCGAATCACTATCATGTCCCTACAATCTTACGCCATCATCGAATCAACCTTACGTGAAGGTGAACAATTCATCGGCGCCAACTTCTCGACCCAAGACAAAGTTGAGATCGCCAGAGCGCTCGACAGGTTCGGAGTCGAATACCTGGAACTGACTTCGCCCTGTGCTTCGCCCGGGAGCGAGAGTGATCTGCGCACGATCGCCAGCCTGGGGCTGAACGTACGTGTGCTCACCCATATCCGTTGCCACAAGGGGGATGCCTCTGTCGCTCTGGACACCGGTATCGACGGACTGGATGTCGTCATCGGCACCTCGTCACAACTGCGGCAGTTCAGCCACGGCAAGAGCATCGAGCAGATCATCGATCTGGCGGCCGATGTCTTGACCTGGATTCGCCAGCAGGCCCCTGATATCGAACTACGCTTCAGCACCGAGGATTCATTTCGCTCCAGTTTTGCCGATCTGTTGCGCGTCTATCTAGCTGTAGATCAGCTGGGTGTCGTCAATCGTTTGGGTGTCGCCGACACGGTGGGGATTGCCAGCCCGGACGAGGTAGCTAAACTGGTTGGGACGATTCGGGGGTTGACGCAGGCGGATATCGAGTTCCACGGCCATAACGACTCGGGTTGCGCCATCGCCAACGCCTTTGCAGCCTTACAGGCGGGCGCCACACACATCGACACCTCCGTTCTCGGCATCGGCGAACGTAATGGTATCACCCCATTGGGCGGTCTGGTCGCCCGCATGATGACCCATGACCGGGATACGGTGCTGGGAAAATATCAGGTGGATCAGCTCTATGAGATCGACCATAACGTTGCCGAGCGGGTGGGCATCGATGTGCCGTTCAATAATTATGTCACCGGCATCGCCGCTTTCACACATAAAGCGGGCATTCATGCCAAAGCGATCCTCAATGCCCCTGAGACCTATGAAGCCCTGGATCCGGCAGATTTTGGCCTGACCCGCTACATCTCCATCGCCCACAAGTTGACCGGTTGGAATGCAGTCAAAGCCCGAGCCGAACAACTCAACCTCGACCTCAGCGACGCCCAGATCAAAACCCTTACGCAACATGTCAAGGCCATGGCCGACGAGAGGAGCCTCACCCTGGACGATGTGGACGAATTGTTGCACCAATGGGCGCAAGCACAACAAATACCTAGTTCGACTATGGCCAGCAATAGCAAAAACAACACCGGCATACTCCAGCAGACCCCTGAAGTACTGGGGATAAGTTGAATGGAGATGGTTCGACAGGAATCCGTGTTGCGTGTTGCGTGTTGCGTGTT
>JAAENL010000167.1 GCA_024224435.1 Halieaceae bacterium | reverse complement strand
GCTGCGGTTATCAAGGTGCTCCTGCAGCAGCTTGCGCATCAACTCCCGCCCCTTTTTTTCAAGCTCGCGCTCAAGTTCACTGTGGGTCATCGCACAACTCTCCTTAGAGTCAAGGTAATCTACAATATGCTCAAATTCTTGTCGCGCCTGATCGTAGGACTGTTCCAGGGACGACAGTCTGGCCAGTGCCGTCATCGTCTGTCACCCTCCACTCGTGAGCCTGCGTCTGGCATTTTTAACCAGCGGATAAACCAGTATGGTTTTCACCTGGGCTCCATGGCGCTTATTGGCCCGGTCCATGCGTCCACGGCCGCTGGTTTCTCCCAGAATCGTCCAGTTGGCCGCACGATAACACCCCCCGTAAAACCGCCGACGGTCCACCAGTGTCTCCAACAACCAGGGATCCACCCCATATTGCCGCAGCCAGTCGACGCGCAGCCGCTTAAGAGCATGAGACAGCGCCATGCTGGCCAGGTTGCGGATGCGCGCTACCACCAGCAGGCGACTGTTGTTGACGATGTGCTGCAGTCGTAGCTTGCGGGTCGCATCGTCCCAGCCGATCCATTGATCTCGAACCTTCATCCGCCAGGCAGGGCTAGAAAACTGTACACACCCGACCACTTCTCGCCGGGGTCGACTGACGTAGACCAAATACTGAAGTCGCGCACCATAGGGCATCGCGTAGCCCAGATAGT
>JAAENL010000166.1 GCA_024224435.1 Halieaceae bacterium | reverse complement strand
GCAGTACTACACCCACTCACGGAGCCGAATCATGTCCGCAAAACTCAGAACCCCTGACACCCATCGATTTACCCATTGGCTTGCGAACATAGTTGCGTTCATGGCGCTGGTACTGTTCCCGGCCTTTTTGCTTCCCTCAGATGTCAGTGCTCAGACCGCTATTCCTACAACCCCAGACCAGAGCACGATCTACCACGTCGATTCCGCAAAAATCGCAGGGACCAATGACGGCGCCTCCTGGACCGACGCCTTCACCAGCCTGCAAGCGGCTCTTGACATAGCCCAGGCCGGCGACCAGATCTGGGTGGCCCAGGGTGTGTACACACCCAGCCAACGCACAGAAGAGCAGTACCCGCGCAGCGCCACATT
Organism: Halieaceae bacterium; assembly: GCA_024224435.1. Classification (GTDB taxonomy): domain Bacteria; phylum Pseudomonadota; class Gammaproteobacteria; order Pseudomonadales; family Halieaceae; genus Marimicrobium. Next base: position 298 of record JAAENL010000166.1, on the reverse strand, counting down.
TAAACTAGTGGATGGTGTCGCTCTATACGGCGGTTTCGCTGGCACACTTGGTCAGGAAGAGGATCCCTCTCTACGAGATTGGCAGGCCTATCCCACCATACTCAGCGGCGATATCGACGGCAATGATCTTGCGGATGAGCGCGGGGTGCTCACCACCACAGCCAATCTCGTGGGCGAAAACGCCTATCATGTGCTCCTGGCAGAAGGTGTTGGAAAAACGACGATATTGGATGGCTTCTTCATCACTGCCGGGGCGGCAACGGGTGAATCATGGGAACAAAAACAAGTATTCGGCGTC
>JAAENL010000165.1 GCA_024224435.1 Halieaceae bacterium | reverse complement strand
GTGTTATCAATGACCTCCGGATTCAATCATGCGGTAGTTGAAGGTCTCCCGAGTGCGGTGGACATGCGCACCTATGAGCAACAGGCAAGGCTTGCCACCATTGCCGACCCGCGCCTGCGCCAGGAAGTGAGTGACTTCTTCAGCCAGTGTTACATCTCTGCGCGTTCCAAATACCAGGCCGAACGCCCATCTACTGCCGGAGTCACCGCCTTCCTGACAACCGATGGGCCTGATGATCCGGACCGGATGGGGTCGCAGGTGTATCGCAATACATCCGGCTACTACGATACCTTGCGTCCGGCCACGCAGGTTAGTGGCTGGGCCTACAATGCAGCGCGCGACACTGAATACGATGCGACATCACCACCCTCCTGGGGTAAGCCCTACTGCAAACAATGGTGGGAAGACGGAGCGATTGGCCTGCGTGAAAAGCTGATTAACGAGGCCGACGCGACCTCAGCGGGTTTTTCCGGCCTCGTCGTCGCGGTGGCCCCGGCGTTGGCCAGTGAACAGCAAAACGATGCAGTCGCCAAGACCGTGCTGACTAATTCACCACCGTCGTGGTCGAACAACGACCTTGTCGCTCACAATGCCGGCAGTACGGGTATGTTGAGCACAGTAGAAAATATCGCCAAAGGCGGCCTGGCATCGGGCGGCGTGTTGGCGGCGTCGGCCCTGTTTTCAGTCACCATGACTGCTGTACTTCAGGCGCTTCCGATGGTGCAGGCCGTGCTTTTGCTTGGTATGTATGCCTTGCTACCCATGGTCGTCGTGCTGTCGCGCTATTCCATCTCCATGATGGTCATCGGAGCTATGGCCATCTTCACAGTGAAGTTCTGGAGTGTGCTCTGGTATCTGGCGATGTGGGTCGATCAGAATCTGATCCAGTCAATGTATCCGGACGTCAATGTCTTTCTGCAGATCTTTGCCAATCCCGGGGAGCACGATACCAAGCGTATGTTACTCAACATGATTACCACCAGCCTCTATCTCGGGTTGCCGTTGCTGTGGAGCGGGATGATGG
>JAAENL010000164.1 GCA_024224435.1 Halieaceae bacterium | reverse complement strand
GGAAGGCTCAACAGCAACAGCGGACTGACCGGATCGTCATGTTTGATTACCCATGGATCGTGGCAGCCATGCGGCGAATCAGAAAGACACGTTCCAATGGTTTCGAAGGCGTCTGTTCCGTTCTTTACGGTGCAGACAAGGTGCTTGCAGTCCACCTCGGCATGCGTTGTGGTCCAGTGATGCACTGGTGGTTCCCGACCTATGATCCGCAATTTTCCAGTTATTCGCCCGGTTCAATATTGCTGGTGAAGCTTCTTCAGCAAGCTAGCGAACATGGATTGGAGCGTCTGGATCTGGGCAAGGGTGCAGAGCGTTACAAACAGAGCTTTCTCACTGGCAACCTGACTATTGGTGAGGGCATGATCCACCAGCAGGCATTGGCGCTATTGGCCAGACGCAACTGGCACCAGGCCAAAATGTGGTTGCGCTCCTCGCCGGTCGGTTCACGAGTCGAGGCGCCATTACGCATTGTGCGGCGCGCTCGCGAATACATGCTGTTGCAAGGGGGGCAAAAGTGAAAGCCATGACTGACGGCGAGCCAAACAATTCTCAAAGAACGCTATCGCGCTGGGCGGCGCCGGCCATTGCCGTGCTGGTAATCTACAGCTTGGTGATGTTGGCAATCGAGGCCAATACATCGCAGGCCTTTGTTCGGAATTACTTCTCTGATATCGAAGGAGAGGCGCCGTTCTACGGCATCAATACCAGTATCAGCGTCTTTTTTCTATGGGCTACAGCCCTGCTGTTCGTTATCAGCCACTGCTATCTTGAAAAGAGTGAACAG
>JAAENL010000163.1 GCA_024224435.1 Halieaceae bacterium | reverse complement strand
TGCGCGTGCCAAGCCTGCGGGAGCGACTCGAAGATTTGCCGATGCTTGCCGCGAATCTGCTGGAGCGCATTTGCGAACGCCATGGTGGCCCAAGCATAAAATTAGACGATTCTGCTCTTCATGTGCTGGGCAAACATTCCTTTCCTGGAAACGTGCGCGAACTGGAAAATATTCTCGAGCGATCGCTGGCACTGTCCGAAAGCGACACGCTGTCCGCGCGAGACCTTCAGCTCTCCAACACCACCCAGTCCGCCGATCCTACCCCGACATCAAAACCTGAGCTTGAGCGGTCATTATCGAGCGCGCTCAGGCAACATGACGTGCACGGCGACCTGGAGGGATACCTGGAGAATATCGAGCGAGAGGTCATCAGCCAAGCTCTGGAGATCTGTCGTTGGAACAAAACAGCAACCGCAAAGCTACTCGGCGTGAGCTTTCGCAGCCTGCGCTACCGGCAAAAAAAACTCGGGCTGGAAGAATAACTCCTCACCAACACATCTGCGCTGCATAAGTGCCACCAGAGTGCCGTATCCCATTTGATTCAAGACTCAGGACCCCGCATCCCGTGTCCTTACGCTGGCGCTCAGTCGGCGACGCGGTGGCGATATAGCTGCGGCCCGTTGCCTCCAGTCCGATCAGGTAAATACTGTTGCTAGCCGAGATGGGAGCCACGGTACCGTCCCGGGTCAGTGCATAGGGATGAGCGGGAAAACCTAGCTGCGTCAGAGAGTGGGCGTAATTCATATGATTGAGAAAATATTGTTCCTGGCGTGTCATTACTTTGAGCAGCTCGAGTCTCGCGAGTCCACGCCTTGCACTGAGCATTTGAGATTGATAAGCGGGGAGTACAAGCACCCAGAGAGCGCAAAGTATGGCAAGCACGGCAAGCAGCTCTACCAGGGTGTAACCATTCTGCACGCGTTGTTCCCGTTGCACCGTCTGCCGCATGACTAAAGTGGATCCACACCTGGCTCACGCCAATGCGTGCGATACAGTGTCGTCGGGCGATCCACTTCCACAGCAACACCTTGAACGACATGCACACTAGCACCGTCGCCGATCACTCGCACCTCAATCTCAAAGATGGCGAAATCGCCCACCCCTGTGCGTCCCTCGTCATTCGGGGAGAGA
>JAAENL010000162.1 GCA_024224435.1 Halieaceae bacterium | reverse complement strand
TGCGCTCCAATTCTTCCGTGTGTTGAAAAAAGCACCACCTGTTGAAGAACGCAACAGGGAAAAGGATCCCCACCGTGAACCCTGTTCCGGGCCGATCAGGAAGTTCTTTCCGGAATCTGTCTCAAGACCATCAAGCATTTTCGGCGCGGGACCGAAATTCACACTTGGCACCGGTCTTGCGACTGGCCCCCTACCCCCGACTATGCAGATCCTCGACACCCACTCCCAAAACTTCGTGAACGTCGCTTTCCAAGGAGGCCACTCGTGATTCAACGTACCGCCTACGTTTTGGTCGCTTGCGGGGATTCCCGCCGCGGCTCCACCATTGTGGAGCAGCTCGAGCAGAAAGGCATGCGCGCTTTCTGGTGTGGTACCGCCCGCGAGGCACTGATCGCACCGCGTCCTGACGTGCTGATCAGCTCCTTGGACCTGCCCGACCACGATGGTTTGGAACTCTGCGAAGCTCTGAGTTCGAGTGCGACCCCCATCGCGACCATTCTGCTTTGCGAAGAGGGCTCTATCGATGTCTACCGCCGGGCCATGCGCCTTGGAGTCGGGGACCTTTGTGATAGCGACACCACTCCACAGTCCATTGCAGAAAGTGTTGAAGACGCTGTGGAAGTCCTTTGGAAGACCGGTCCCGAGAACGCATTCCAAGCAACCATCCAGTCCACATCCTCCGCATGTGAACAACTTCAACGCAACCTGTCCGCCTGGTTGCTTGTGCGTGGCATCGCGCCCTCGACCCGCTGCCGCATCGCTACCGCGGTGGGCGAAGGCCTTGAGAACGTGATCCGCCACGCTTATCCCGACGACATCGGTCCCATCGAGGTCGAAGCCAACCTGCACGACCGCGACGTGGAAGTTTCCATCCGCGACCGCGGCGAAGGCATGACCGAAGCTGAAAAGTTCCAAGCCACCGACGTGGACAAGCAGGGCGGACTATCCCGCATCTGCGCTTTGAGCGAGAGCCTCTCGGTCGCAACCCACTCAAACCTGGGCACCCACCTTGGCCTGCGTTTCTCCGCTCACCGCACCCACTTCGATGAGGATGAGTGCACCGACTTCGAGGACTTTGATTTCCTCGGCCCCGACCATGTGCGCTCCCTGCTCGACGGTCTCGAAGGTCCGAACGGCCAGGAGTTCGTGCACCTCTCCCCAGCTTTGGCCGTGACCATTGGGCGCCTGCTCGCCGGTCCGAACCCCGACCGTTTTCTGGCCACTGGCATCTAGGTTTCTGTAGGCAAGTCCATGACCACCGATCCCAACAATTCACCCGGTTCCGCGGAAAACGAAGACCTCTTCGAGTTTCCGTTGGTCGGCGCATATGTGTCCCCGGACCCGAATGCAGCGAGTGAAGCGGAGCCTGCTGCTGTCGAAGCCACTCCTGTGGAGCAGGCTCCCGCCAGCGCTCCTGAAGCGGCACCCGCTCAAGAGAAAGCCGCCGCCGCACCCGCTACTGCACCCGCTACTGCCCCGGCCGCAGCGCCCAAGAAAGCGGCCAAGAAAGCGGCCGCCACCGGCCAAGCGGATCCCGCATTGGACGAGGACCTCTTCGACTTTGAAACTCGATTCGAGGGTACCCAGCCGCTCACCACCGCCGAAGATGCCATCGATCTTGGCGCCATGCTCGACGAGCATGCCGCAACGGAAGGAGCCGCAGAAATGTTGGTCCCCGAGGCCGCGCCGGAACCCTTCCCAACAGCTGCACCCGCTGCACCCGCTGCACCCGCTGCACCGGCAGCAAGCGAATAGCGATTCACCAGCGACTGAAAGAAAGCGCGTTCGTGGGCGCGCTTTCTGCCTGTCGTCCTGATGCCAGTCGGCAAGTGGCAACTGAAACCGCAAATCGTGCTTATTCCGGGGTAACCTGTCGTTTTCACCTTTCTGACGTCCAACGGGTTTGAGACCGCATGCAAGGAGCCGTAGCCGCAGGCCACCCCAATACCGCCGAAGCCGCACGCCTGATGCTGGAGGCCGGTGGCAATGCCTTCGATGCCATACTCGCGGCGATGGCGGCTGCCTGCGTCGCAGAACCTGTACTGGCATCACTGGGGGGCGGTGGTTTCTTACTTGCCCATCCCCATACCGGCAGCCCCCGCCTGTTTGACTTTTTTGTCCAGACTCCCTGGCAATGCATACCTGATAGCCATTTTTATCCCATCACTACCGACTTTGGTGCAACCCAGCAGGAATTTCACATCGGTATGGGCTCTATCGCCATGCCGGGAAGCATCGACGGACTGGTGCATATCCATAAAACACTGGGCAGCCTGCCCATGGCGGAGATACTTGCACCCGCGATCCACTACGCCCGTGAGGGCATACTCATTAACGGCCTGCAGGCCTATATTTTCAGTCTTGTCGAGCCCATCTACCATTCCACGGTGGAAGCACGACGCATATACCGCGATAACGCTGCCGATAATCACCTGCATGTCACCGGCAGTTGTCTGCAACAGCCCGAACTTGCGGATAGCCTGGAGATCATTGCCAGGGAGGGGCGCAGGCCTTTTTATGCGGGCGATTTTGCCCGTCGGTTCATTAAAGACAGCGAAGAAAACGGTGGCCACCTGCGCCAGGTAGACCTGCAGAACTTCCAGACCATAGTGCGTCAGCCACTAAAGCAACAGTACCAGGGCTACAGGATTCTGAGCAATCCCGGTCCTTCAGCCGGCGGATTGTTGATAAGTTTTGCCCAACAGTTGCTGCGTTCAATGCCTCTCAATCAGCAGCACTACGGCTCATCACGCCACCTGGGCATGTTGGCATCCGTTATGGAACAAACCAATATTGCACGCGGCAGATATGGCGTTGAACCCGGCTTGTTGGACAGGGAACGCCTGGATATCTACCGCAAAGCCGTATCCGGACACCCCCTGGTGAGTCGCGGGACCACCCATATCAGCGTGATCGACGGACAGGGAAACGCCGCGTCCATGACGCTGTCAAACGGGGAAGGCAGTGGCTATGTATTGCCAGGCAGCGGCATTATGCTGAACAACATGCTCGGCGAAGAGGATCTGAACCCACACGGATTCAATTGCTGGCCCGTCAACCGCCGGGTCAGTTCCATGATGGCGCCAACACTTGCCGAGAACAGTGGACGCTTGATCGCCATTGGCTCCGGCGGCTCCAATCGCCTGCGCACCGCCATTTTGCAAACCCTGAGCAATCTGCCGGATTTCGACATGGATCCACAGGCAGCCGTGTTTGCCCCACGTATCCATTTTGAACGTGACAACCTTCATGTTGAGCCGGGCTTTGATCCGGAGGTCGTCGCTCATCTGCAAACCCATTACCCGAAATTGACCCAGTGGCCGGAAAAGAACCTGTATTTTGGCGGCACCCACACAGTGATGAGACAGCAAAATCAGTTCAGCGGCGCCGGAGACCCCCGCCGTGGTGGTGTTTTCCTGTTACAGCAATAAAACCCGGGCAGGGCATACACTTGCTGTCTGGGCTGCCAATCGGCAATAAAGGCGCCTGAACCCAGGATATCGGACCAGCAAATTAATAGTTATTAATTTATTAAACCAATAGGAAACATCAGGCCTCAACTGGTATCCGGCCCCCTAACAACTTATAATTCAGCGCTTAAATTGACAGCAATATTTTCGATATATCATGGCGGTTAGACTCATCTCCACGTTGGCGCTCGTCCTTCTTCCGGCATTGGCAGCGGCCACTGGCACCACGCAGCAGGGCTCCCTGGTCGACCATTGGGTCGGCCCCGTTGCACTGCTCATTTTCATCATCGCCTATGGCCTGGTGATGGCCGAAGAATTCACCCATTTACGCAAATCCAAGCCGGTCATTCTCGCCGCCGGCCTGATCTGGGTACTGGTCGCCTGGACGATCCGTGGCATGGAAGGCTACGCTGCCAATGCCGCTGAACAGGCCGTGCGGCACAACCTGCTGGAATATGCTGAATTGATGCTGTTTCTGCTGGTTGCCATGACCTACATTAATGCCATGGGTGAGCGTCTGGTTTTCGAAAAGCTGCGATCCCGGCTGGTACAGAAAGGATACGGTTTCCGTCGACTATTCTGGATAACAGGGCTGCTTGCCTTTTTCATCTCGCCCATAGCCGACAACCTGACGACAGCCCTGCTGATGTGTGCCGTGGTATTGGCGGTTGGCGCGGGTAATAGCCGTTTTGTTCTGCTGGCCTGTATCAACATAGTTGTCGCGGCCAATGCGGGCGGCGCATTCAGCCCATTCGGTGATATCACCACTTTGATGGTCTGGCAAAAAAATATCCAGACAGCCCAGGGTGCAATGAATTTCTGGGCCTTCTTCACCCTTTTCGTTCCGTCACTGGTCAACTGGCTGGTGCCTGCAGCCATCATGGTACTGGCTGTACCCAACGATCGGCCCAGCACCTCGGCAGACAAGGTAGTAATGAAACGTGGTGCACGACGGATCATTGCACTGTTTCTGCTGACCATCGTGACAGCGGTCAGCTTCCACAATTTCGTCCACCTGCCTCCGGTTATTGGCATGCTCACCGGCCTGGCCTACCTGCAGTTCTTTGGCTATTTTCTCAAGAAGACCGTCCACAGGGATCATGCCATGACGCGCAAGCAATTTGCGCGTGAGACGGCCAATAACGAACACCTGGGCAGCCTTCCCGTTTTTGACGTCTTCAACAAGATCGCCCGGGCCGAGTGGGACACCCTGCTGTTTTTCTACGGCGTTGTACTCTGCGTAGGCGGCCTGGGTTTCATCGGCTACCTGGCGCTGGCCTCCGAGGTGATGTACGTAAATTGGGGCGCAACACCCGCCAATATCACAGTGGGTGGACTATCAGCCATAGTGGATAACATTCCGGTAATGTTCGCAGTTCTGACCATGATGCCTGATATGTCCATGGGGCAATGGCTGCTGGTAACCCTGACTGCGGGTGTCGGTGGCAGTATGCTGTCTATCGGTTCGGCTGCCGGAGTCGCACTGATGGGACAGGCCAGAGGCCAGTACACGTTCTTCGGGCACCTGAAATGGACCCCCGTGATAGCCCTTGGCTACGCAGCATCGATAGCAACGCACATGTGGATCAACAGCCATTTATTCTGAAACCGGACTTTATTCCGTAAAACGCCTCAAAGTCCTTAAACAAAAGCCCTTAAACAGATGACCACCACCCTTACCAGGCCAGTTGGCCTGTAATGAACAGGAAACACGAAATGATTGACAAGACCCCCTGGAAAAAAGGCATTCGACAGTCCCTGCCTGAACGCACTTCAGTTGCAGGCCTATTGGCCATGCTTTTGATCGGTATGTTCTTACCGGGCATGGCCCTGGCGTCTGCCGGCACCCTGCAGGACTTCACCGGCCATTCCTGGGCCATCGTCTGCGTCGTCATTTTCGTCCTCGCCTACGCACTGGTGATCGGAGAAGAGGCACTGCACCTGCGCAAATCCAAGCCTGTTATCGTTGCAGCCGGTATCATCTGGGCGATCGTCGCCGTCATCTACTCACAGTCGGGGGACAACCATACCGCCGAACAGGCCATCCGCCACAATCTGCTGGAATTTGCCGAACTGTTCCTATTCCTGCTGGCAGCCATGACCTACATCAATACCATGGAAGAACGCGGAATATTTGATGCACTACGCATCTGGCTGGTCACCCGGGGCTTCTCACTGAAATCCATCTTTTGGATGACCGGTGTATTGGCGTTCTTCATCTCGCCCGTCGCTGACAACCTGACTACCGCATTATTGATGGCAACCGTCGCGATGGCTGTTGGTGGTACCAACACCAAATTTGTTCTATTGGCCTGTATCAATATAGTGGTGGCTGCCAACGCGGGTGGCGCGTTCTCGCCATTTGGCGACATTACCACCCTGATGGTCTGGCAGAAAGGCATTGTGCAGTTCCAGGAGTTTTTCGTTCTGTTTATCCCCTCCCTGGTTAACTGGCTGGTACCGGCAGTCATCATATCCTTCGCCATTTCCAAGGACAAACCGACTGCAATAGATGCAGAAATCGAACTGAAGCATGGCGCCTGGTTCGTCGTGGGACTTTTCATACTGACCATCACAATGGCCGTTTCTTCGCATAACTTCCTGCACATGCCCCCGGTACTGGGCATGATGACCGGTCTGGGCCTGCTGAAATTCTTCGGTTATTACCTGAAGAAGCGTGAACAAAGATTGCATGCCAATCATGAGGTCGGAGAAAGCGGCTTCGGCGAACATCAACTGGATCTGGAAGAAACCGAAACCAATCCGGAGAAGGCGCAGGCTGGAAGTGCAGAACACTACAATATCTTCAGATCCCTGGAACGTGCCGAGTGGGACACCCTGATGTTCTTCTACGGCATTATTCTGTGTGTCGGCGGCCTGGGCACCCTGGGTTATCTGGCGCTGGTGTCCGAAATGATGTACGGAGGCCTGGGCGCCACCAATGCCAACATCATCGTTGGCGTACTGTCAGCAATCGTTGACAACATCCCCGTGATGTTTGCCGTCTTGTCGATGATGCCGGATATGTCTCAGGGACAATGGCTGCTGGTCACCCTGACTGCAGGTGTCGGTGGTTCCATGCTATCCATTGGGTCGGCAGCGGGTGTTGCAGTCATGGGTCAGGCGCGCGGCATCTACACCTTCTTCGGACATATGCGCTGGACCTGGGCCATAGCACTGGGCTATGCCGCCAGTATCTGGGTTCACTTCCTGGTCAACGGGGATTTGTTCTGATTCTCTCTGAATGAAAGGGCTACCGGGCTGGCCTGTGACGGCAGCCCGGGTTGTTTCATTCGATGTCGTTACAATGGAGCGTCAGCGGCTGAAGTAATCTTCTGCAGTACACCCTGTTCAACGAGATTACTTCGTCGTGCATCCTCGTAATGACGGGGAATACAGCGTCATTGCGATGGGGCCCTGGGGAATACACCGTCATTGCGATGGGGCCCTGGGGAATACACCGTCATTGCGATGGAGCCCTGGGGAATACACCGTCATTGCGATGGAGCCCTGGGGAATACACCGTCATTGCGATGGAGCCCTGG
>JAAENL010000161.1 GCA_024224435.1 Halieaceae bacterium | reverse complement strand
TTGTGCAGTGCGGTGCGAAGGTCGCTCCCAGACAGAACATGTAAGGTCGTGAACGCCTTGGTAAGGCCTGGCAGCAATCCTGCCAGCGGATCAGCGACAAGGTGACCGTTGTCATGCCCGCTGCCGATGTTCTCCCTGATACTTCCAAACAAGCGCTTGCCGGCGTCTTGCAGCTGTAACGCGCTGATCCGCGCTTGATAACCGCCGACATCAAGATTGGTTTCAGGTTGAGCGTTGAGCGTGCGAAGCGCCTGCGGCAAAGCGTTGTACAACTGTTGTTCGGTGGCCGCTTTGCGTCGCGGGTCGAACCGCGTTTGGCGGATAAACTCCGCCGCAATAATTTCTACCAGACGCTCCTGCAGTTGCAACAAGCCGCAGCCGGGTAGTGGCGTACACCGTTTGAGGCTGGCGCTGTCCGCGCCCCCCGTCAGTTCACTGATCACGGCCTGGTGCAGCTGTATTTCCAGATGAAACAGGCGTTCCGAGGGTGAAAAGAGGCTGGCCAGCGCCACGCTTCGGTTGACCAGAGCGACTGCATCGAAGGGGCACTGCTGCACTATGCCCAGTAATAGAGCGAGTTGGTCGCGTTGCATGCTGGCAGGCACTGCCAGCATAATTTCGGCGGGCTTGTCCGCCTCTGCGTGCAATTGCATGAGATGCGCGTGCACCAGATCTCCGGTATGGCGAGCGGGTCCCAGCGCAGGTTGCAGCGCCTCAGTGCTCAGTCGCCACCAGTACCGGGTATTGATGTCTCTGGGCTTAAGGCGCGCAGTCGCCCGCGCGGGCGTGCCAAATAAGTAGTCCTGGCCGTTCAGCAAGGCATAGCCCGGGCTCTGCACACACCTGTCTCCGTGCCACAGCTGTAACGTGCTATCCAACAGGTCAAGCAGGGCGGCAGGCATCAGTGCGATACCAGAAAGCGCAGCAAGCGTCGGTCGGCATAGCGCTGGCTGTCCAGTACCAGTCGCTCCTGTGAAAGCTGTAACTGGTGTAGGCAAAACATGATGATGATACTCAGCACCAGTGCCACAAACGTGCTGTTGAAGGCGACCCCAAGGCTCGCTGTCACTCCCGAGATATCACCCTCAACGGCTTTGTAGGCTTGTCCGAGTGCGTCGCCGATCCCGCGCACGGTGCCGATAAAACCAATGGATGGAATGGCCCAGGCGATATACCTGACCATGGAGTTTTCGGAATCGAGGCGGTCGGATTCCAGCTCGCACTGCTCTTTAATAGTATCGGACACCGCCTGGATGTTGCTGGTGGTCGCAAAACGCTGGAGTGCGGACAGCAGTGTCCGTGGCAGCAGATAGTCCTGCTCTGCCTCCGGCAGCGCCTCCAGAGAGCGACTGTATTCTCGTGCGTCCTCGGGGAGAACGCTGGTGCCCTCTGGAATATCCAGTAGCTGGCGCTCTAGCATGGCGCGTTCATGCATACCGCGTCGGCCTTTGTAGCCCATGATGGCCAATGCCCAGAACAACAGGATAAAACACGCCTCTTGCTCAAAGTCACCAATGACGACGGCGAGGCTGCGCGTGGTAACGTCCAGTTCGCCGGCCGCTTGTTGGGCCGCCTCCTGTGCCAGGTGCGCCTTGGCACTGGGTCTTATCAGGCCCACATAAAGCGCGTGCACCAGAATGACAGCAATCAGTAGTGCGAACAGTTGATAGATAAATTCCGACGACATTTTCTGTTTCATTGGGAGATCCTATATATCAATCGGAAAGGAAACGGGTACATCCTCGGATATTTCCTCGGAGGCACGATAGTCAAAAGGGGATTCGCGCTCTGCCGGGGGGGGTTCACGCGCTGCCGCTGTGTCAGTGGCGGAAGTCGTACTCGCATCCTCCCGGGGCACGGCGGGTTCGCTTGTGTCAGTCTGACCTGCACAGGGCAGGGCAAATGTGAGCAGAGCCAGTACCAGCAGATTCCAACGGTGTGATTGCAGCATCCTTTACTCCGCGTAACGCGCAATTCTAAATCCTACGTCATCCCGCCCCGATTGCCCATAATCCCGGTAAGAGAGTCGCAGTTCGGAAAGCTTGGACAGGGTCCAGCTGGCCCCGCGAATCACGTAGTTGTCCCCGCCCTGGCTGCCCAATGGGTCTCGCTGTGTCGCCCCGTTGGCGGGCGGAATACTGTACACGTTGTTGACCCACTCAGAGACATTGCCGCCCATGTCATACAGTCGATGCTGGTTCGGTTTAAAGGAGGCGACGGGTGCGCTGACCACGTGACCATCCTTGTAGTTGTTGAGTACGCGTCCGGTAATGTAGGCAGAGCTGCTGTCCGCGTAGTTCTCGACGATCTCGTCGGGTGGAAAGGCGTCGCCCCAGGGAAAACGCAACAAACGGTTACCGTCAGCGCGGGCAGCCCAGGCCCACTCTGCCTCGGAGGGCAGACGGTATCCGGTTGATTCGGGGTGGAAGCCCGTGATGATACCGTTTTGCTCTTTGTAAAATGCCGGCACGCCTTGTTTTGCGCTCAGCCAGTTACAAAAGGCAGCGGCTTGCTGCCAGCTGACCCGGACCACGGGTTGATGCTCCCGGTTCAGGCTTTTACTCGCGACTTGGCCCGAGTTATGACCCGACTGGAACTGCCGGAACTGGGCATTGGTCACTTCGGTGGTTTGCAGGTAAAACATGCGTTGCAGCGCTACTGGGTGCAACACCTCGTTGGCGCGTCGACCGGGATCGCGTCGCGAGGCGCCCATGGTGAATTCAGCAAGGGGTGTTGCTGCCGGGTTAAACAGGAGCAGGGTCTGGCCCAGTGGGGTGATAATTTCTGGCTTGATGCGGGCCAATTTCGCTTCCTGTTGTGTCTGCAGTTGCACGTCTATGCTTTGCTCCAGCCCTGGCCTGGGGGTCACCTTGCGCGTGACGCTGGAATAACCTTCGAGGCTAACGCGAATCGTGTGCTCCACAGCGGGCAATGACAGCGTTTGACTGCCTTTGCCGCGGCGGATGCCATTGATGCTCAGTACGGCGTTGTTTGGACTGATACGAAATCGGACCTCGCCCAGTTGCGCCACCAGCGTCACGGCACGCTGATCTGTTGCGCCCGCGGCGAGCTCCACAGTCTCATTGAAACGCTTGTAACCCGGTTTAAAAACGGCCAGCCGATGGGGACTGCCGGGAGTGAGCTGCAGGCTGAGGGGCGTTTGTCCCTGAAATTCACCGTCCAGCGTAACGTTAGCTCCGGTCGGCTCGCTGGACAGCGCCAGAATACCTTCCGCCGGCAGCAATTCGATAGTGCCGAGGTCTGCGTCCTTTCCGGCTTCGACGCTAAGGCTTTGCTGCCATTCGGCATAAGCAGGCAAAAGCAGCGTGATTGTCCGTTCGCCCTGCAATACCTCAAGTGTTAGGGGCGTTTGCCCGACCGGTTCGCCGTCCAGTTGCACGGTAGCACCAGTCGGTGTGCTGGAGAGGCTGATGTCAGCCCAGGCGGGTGCCAGATCAATGTGCATCTGCTGTTGTACGTTGCGCCCCGTGATCTCAATGTCCTGGGTCATTGTCAGGTGTCGCGGCTCCTGTAGTGACACGCTGTGAATGCCCTTGTCCAGTGACAGGTCGATTAGCGGCGTTTGGCCTACCGCCACGTTATCGACAAGCACAGTGGCGCCTGAGGGTGTGCTGTCGATCGATAGGCGACCCGGCAGGGCGTCCAGGGTCAGGACAACGCTTTGGTCGTCGCCGTCATCAACGGAAAAATCGGCAGACAAGGGGTGATAGCCCGGTGCGCTCGCATCGACCTGATAGTCCCCTGGGCGCAGCAGGTAGCGCTGGCCCAGCGGCAACGCAAGCCCGCTAACGGAGACGTCAGCAGGGACTTCCGCGATCACCTCTATCTCGACAGATTTCGCAGTCAACAGGAAAAAAAGTATCAGGGCAGCCGCCGCCAGGCAGACGTAAAGCAGGGCGCGCCCCGGCCGCTGCTCATTGCGTGGTGCTTTTCCCGCCTGGTCCAGTGGCGTAAAGCCGCTGGGCGCGATGATATCTTTCTGGTCTGATTGCGGTGGCATCTCAGATTGGTTCCGAGCAGACAATATTAATAGGTGCGGCTGCGCCATTGCGCTTGATCGTGAACTGCCGGCGCACGTCGCGGTAGCCGTCGCGAGTGCCTACCGCGGTGTACGTGCCGGGACGCAAAGTGAGTTCTCTCTGCGTAAAGCGGCCCAGCCTTGCCACCTTGTAGACGATGATCTCGGTCTCTCCGTCGGAGCGTAACGTGATTTCATACTCTCTGTTGGCCTCGGCAAGCAGCGATTCCAATTGAGTAATCTGGCTAGCCAATACAGTGCCTCGGGGAGACACTGCACTGGCCCGTTTGAGCAAACGCGCAGCACCTTGCGCTACCGCGGTGTCGGCCAGACGATCGGGTTCATCGAGCACGGCTTGCAGGTCCCGGCTCAGCTGCGCCCGCCCGCGGCTGCGTTGCAGGCCTTCCCGTGCAAACAGCACGCTGCTATCTGTTTTCTGCGCCTGTTCGTAGGTGTCTACCGCTTTCTGCCATTGTTCGTCGCGCTCATACCGCTTGCCCTTGCTGTCCAGCGAGGCAAGCTTTCGAGCAGTTTCCGCTGTTTCGACTTCCTGCAGCGCGCTGGCCGCCTCGGTAGACCCCGACTGCAGTGTGGCGGCCTGACGAAAGGCCGTTCGCGCGCTGTCATAACGCCCCTCGTCCAGCGCGGCATAGCCCTCGCTCATGGCCGCATTAAAGGCCTTTTTCACGGCTGCAGCCGAAACGCGCTCCAGCTCGGCCGCAGTGTACTGATGTTGCGGATCGAGTTTGACAGCTTGTTGCAGCAGGTCCTCGGCACCGTCCAGTTCGTTGCGCGATTCGCTGGCAGCGGCCGCCTCGAGCAGCGTCAGCAAACGCGGCAGTGCCTCCAGTCGGGTTTGCAGAGTGGCTGCAGCGCTGTTGTCGGGTGCGAGCAACAGTGCCAGCTCCAACGCATCGCCCGCCGCTGCGGCGTCCCTCGCCTCAATGGCTTCCCGTGCCTGTTCCAGCAGGGTTGCCAGCTTTTCGGGTATGCCGGCCTGGAGATCCTGTAGACTGCTCAAGCCCTCCTGGTAAAGCGTGTTGGCCTGTTCATAGAGCTGATCCCGGTAATGCGCATCACCGTTTTCCGCAAGGCGTTGGACGTTGGCGAACGGTTCCGGCGCCCAGCGCTCAATGCCTGTTTCACGCAGTTCAAACTGCAGGTCGAGTAATTCCGCCGCAGTCTCCTGTGCTTCGCGGCGCAAGCGGGCCGCTTGCGCATCAGACCAGGGAGAGGCATCCGGCGCGATGTTTTTTTCGATTGTTTGTGTTGCCGTGCCAGCACTCGCAGGCGCGGTGCCAGAGGGAGTGGCGTCATCTGCCACTGCCTCTGCGGCGGGGCCATCAGACTCAAGACTGGCAGGTAGCCATACTACAACGGCAACGACCAGCGCGAGCAGTACCGCCAGAGCCGGCACGACCCAGCGCGGCGTCGACTCCGCAGGTCGCGGGGTGTCGGCGGAGGATGATGCGGTGACGGCCGGTGCGGGCTTTACCGTGTCAAATGGCGTCGGTTTTACGGGTTCGTTGTGCGAGGGCATGCCAGGGCGGCCTTGTGAACAGAGACGGCGAGTTTAAAGTGTATCAGCTGAGTTGGGTGATTCCTCGGGTGAGGCCAATTCGCCGATCTCTGCGCGGTAAATATCGGCCAGCAGTTCGCGCCACTGGCCGTATTGTTGCTCCACGTTGCCGCTGAGGGTGACAGTTTGGTCCTCCAGCTCAATCACCTGTGGGCTGACTTCTGCCTCGAGAGATGCCCCCAGTTCCTCCAGCTCCGCGACATGAAACTGGGCCTCGTTGCGTTTTTCAAGGCCGCTTTTCAACAGGTAGCCGCCACCAAGCACACCGATTTGTCCCGCGGCCCGGGTGGCAGCACTATCGCCCGTGGTGGCGGCTGCCAGTCCCGCCAAAATGGCGACACCTCCGGCGATTAATCGCCTCGTGCTTTCTGCTTGTAGCTCCTGTGCGGCCAGTGCAGCGTAGTAGCTGTTGCGTCGCCACTCCTGGTAAGGGCTGCTCATAAGCAGGTCAAAGTTGGTGTAGTAGCCTTGCAAAGTGTCTACGTAGACATGGTCGCGCTCCCGTATTTGTCGCACACGCGTCATCATGGGGTCGCCATCGGCGGGTAAACGCCGAATCCGGTATTCGCCCTTGCGACTCTTTTCAAGGTAGCCAGTGAATGCATCCGGCGAAAAAGCCTGGGCAAAGCGCAGTTCCGTCACCGCACGTATGGCGCGGAGGTCAGCGACGCTCAGGCTCTCCGAGTAGGTCAATAAATCATTGGCAATGGTGTGATACACCGCCTGGAATGGGTCGTAGGGATTGCGTGTGGAGGGTTGGTAGGCGTACCGGCTGGCACGCCCCTTGTACGTCTTGTCCAGCCAGACCTGACCGCGGGAATCAGTGGCCACAATCTCCAACTGCAACTGTTCTCCATCGGAGTGCACAATTTTACCACGCACGACCAGATCGGTGATTTGGCTGTCGTTCGGCACGACCCGCACCGCACCCCATGCACCGCTGCCCTGCATGGCTTCGGCAAGTTGCAGGGGCATAAAGCGAGACTCTGCCTTGCGCACCTCTGGATAAACCTGCTCATCGTCGTCGTAGTCATCCAGCCCCGGTTCGAAAATCACGATGGCAACATCAAGCAACAAAGCCTCGGGTACCATTGCAGAGGGCGTCTGGATCGGGGGCACGGAGGTGCTCTTGATAGATTGGCTGACGCAGGCGGTCAGCAGCAGGCAGAGCATGCCGAGTAGAAACAGCCGGGTGCTATTCACGGATCAATCCCCTTGTACTTGCGGTATTCATCCCATAATTTTTCCCGAATAGCGGGATCGGGTTCACGCATTGCAGCCTCTCGCAATTGCCGGGCGACGACGTCATCATTGTCCCCTGCGGGAATACCCGCGGGCGGGGGATACTTCGCCGTGTTCTGAGGTGGGCCGCCGCTGCTGGCGCCACCGAGACCGCCGCCGTAGCCGCCGGCACTGGCGATGCCGCCACCGTAAGGGCTGTCCGCATCGGCGTTGCCTGAGCCATAGTCTGCGCTGCCGCTGCCGCTGCCGCTGGCAGGAGGGGGTGCCTGCTCTCGTGCCGCTTCGCGCTGCTGCGTCGCGGTTTGCAGAATAATATCGTCAAATTCTCCCGCACCCCGAGCCAGTTCCGCATCCAGAATGGCAATCTGTTCACCCGGTGTCAGAGCCCCCTCGGGGCTGTCGTTACCATAGGCTCCGCCGGTGCCGCCGTAAGGACTGCTGGCGTCGCCGTTACCCGTTGTCCCTGCATTTGTGCCGGGCATGGCATCAGCGATTTCGCCGTAAGCCTCGGGCACGCCTCCGGTGGCTGCGTCTGCGCTACCGCTGTCGGGTTCATCTCTCAGATCAGGGAGCCCTGCGGCACCTGTTGGCGCATTACCAAAGCCTGACTCGTCAGTGCCAGCAGTGGGTTCGCCAGTGCCGGCTTCTGCGCCAGCGGCAGCGCCGGATTGTGCGTTCGAGGATGAGTCATTACCCTCTGCCCCGGCGGTCTGTTGCGAGTCATCTGCACCATTGGCTTGGCTACCGCTGGTGCCGGCGCCTTCCCCGGCTGCACTCTCGCCCCCGGAAGCTGTCTCGCCCTCGGCGCCGCTGCCGGTCGGACCCTGCTTGCTTCCGGAGCTGCTGCCAGCCGCGCCGCCAGCGCTGCTGGTGGGCGGTGGGGTGCTGGGTGAACTTGATTCCTGCGGCTTGGGCGGGTTGCTGGCACTGGGGCATCCCGACAGGAGCAGGCACAGGCAGGCCGCGCCTGTCGCGTAGCCGAGGGCGCGCAGGGTGCCGCTACTGGATGTCGAAGGCTTTGACAATGTGCTCGGCCTCTACTGGTTGTCCCGCTTCTATGCGTGGACGAAACGTTGTGTTGCGTAACTGTCGCATTAATCGTGATGCCCGTCTTTCATCGATATCATTCTCATCCAGCCGCTCAAGTTCCCGCACGCGCCCTCGATCACTGACATTAAATGACAGCAGTATATCGGCTTCTTCCGGCTTCACGGCCGGCGGCAGCGTGTTTACAGCCTCGAAGTCGGGCAAGGGGACGGGCTCCCCAAACAGCATTTTACTCATAGCTTGGGCATCATTAGTCCCGGCAAGTTCCGCCTCTGCGGCCTGATAGGCGGCGAAGGCGCCTTCCGTCTCGCCATTCCACAGGCGCCAGTCCCCCAGCATGACCATGGAGCGGGCTCTGGAGAGCGCGTCCTCGGGTGCTCGCTCCTGTTCGATGTCTGACAGCGTGCCGAGCACTGCACTGCCCTGCTGGTAACTTTTTGCGCGGTACTTGTTGAAGCGCATGAGCGCCTCGTTCGGTCGCCCGTCCTCGCCAAACGCCTGGGCTGGACTCCTGATTTCATAGCTGGAGATCAAATACTGGGTTTGCAGCATACCGAGCAGGGGCGGCAGCAAATTCGGGGAAGACTCTCCCTCCCGGTCGACGATGTCACCCATTGCCATTCTGTAAAGTTCCCACATATTCATCAGGCGAGCATAGCGATCCGAACCTTCAAGGCCGAGTTGATAAGCTTCAAATTGCCATCGGGCTTGAGCCATCAGAGCCTGCGCTAGTCCGTCATTGTTTTGCAGGCTGCTCATTTGCACCCGGTAGAGGTAGTTTTGACGCTCATCGGCCTCGGTGTAATCCCGCTGCGCCTTGTGACTGTCAATCTCCGCTTGCAACAGGGGTATCTGCTGAGCGCAGTAAAGGCCCTCGTTGATGCGGGTGAGATGGACCCCCCGTCTCAGTACATCAATGGCTTCTTCATGCCGGCCTTCGCGCTGCAGTGCTTGGCCAAGACCAAGCAAGGACTCAGGTAGTCCCGCCGCGTAGGCACCTCCGCGAGACTCAATCGCCGCAATGGCGCGCTGGTAGGATTGCTCATCAAGGCGTTCGTCTGCGAATGCCGCGGCTGCATCGTCCTGTTCCTGTGCCGTGACAGGGAGGGCCGTCAGCAGGGCACTGAGAACAAGGCTTATGAAGCGGCTGGGAATGTAGTCGATACTCATCTAACGTCGCGTCCTGTTTCAAGGCAGACTATACATTGCCTGCAATGGCGGACAAAATACCTGCGCGGGCTAAATCCGCGCGTAATATTAACCAGAGTGTGGCCAAGATGAGTCAATTTGCAAGGGAAACTGCTGTTGAAGCGGTGGGTGAAAACCTCTACCGGGGTGAATTATGTGAGGGGTGGCGCGTCGGCGAGGTCCCCAACGGGGGATATGTCATGGCAATCGCCGGGCGAGCCCTGCGGGCAGCGTTGCCTCACCGTGACCCGTTGACTGTGAGCGCGTTTTACCTCGCGCCGACGGCGCTTGGTCCTATCGATTGTCAGGTTGAGATGCTGGGAGGAGGGCGCGGCACCAGCTTTGCCGAGGTCAAAATGTTCCAGAGCGAACAACTGAAAGTGAAGGTTACGGCCGCGTACACCGATCTTGACAAATTGAAGGGAGAAAACTGGTCGTCCAGGGAACGGCCCCACTACCCTCCATGGGACGAGTGTCCGCCATCGCGAGACAAGGGTGTCGAATTCCGGCAGCGGGCAGAAATCCGTCTGGTTTCTGGTCAGGAGGTATTTAGCGAGCGTAAGGGTGATGGTAGTGGTGAATTCAGAGGTTGGATGGCGCATCGCGACGGTACCGATCCGGATATCATTTCTTTACTGATGTTTGCCGATGCGGGTCCGCCTCCCGTGCTGACCGTGTTCGGGCCTGTGGGCTGGGTGCCCACCGTTGAACTCACCGTGCAGGTGCGTGCGCATCCTGCGCCGGGCCCTATTCAGTTCCGCACGGTCTGCCACTATCTCACCAATGGCGTGGTCGAAGAGGATGGGGAGTATTGGGATAGTGACGGTCAACTGGTGGTCATCAGTCGACAGACCGCGAAGTTCAGGTTGCAGGGAAGCTCGCTGAAGAAAAAAGGCTGACTGTGCCTGTGGCGTTTTTTCGCCGACTGGCGCTGGCTATACCTGCGGCACACTGTTTATCGGCAGTTGCTGCCGCTCGCCGTTGTGTGCAGGCGCGAGCTTACTGCCCCTGCGATGAATAGCCTGCGACAAATCCACCCGGGCGGCGCGTATCGGATGCCCCCAGCAACCAGCCATCTTGCAGCATAATTGAATTAGTGCGTCCGCTGGTTCGCCGTGAAATGTCCACCGGGTGACCCATGTCGATCAGTAGCTTGATCGTGTCCGGGCTGAATCCTGTTTCCATGCGCAGTTCATCCGGCATCCACTGGTGGTGAATGCGTGGTTCTGCAGCAGCTGTTGCGATATTCATATCAAATTCCATGGCGTTCAGAATTGTCTGCAGAACGGTAGTGATAATAACGCTCCCCCCTGGGCTGCCCGTGGCGATCCACGGTTGACCATCGCGAAACACGAGCGTGGGACTCATGGAAGAGAGCGGCCGCTTTCCTGGCTCAATGCGGTTGGCATCGCCCTGTATGAGTCCAAAAGCATTAGCGGTGCCCGGAGCAGCGGCGAAATCTGCCATTTCGTTGTTCAGCAGCATGCCGGTATGTGGTACCGCAATGTGTGAGCCGAAGCTGAAGTTTAACGTGTAGGTATTGCTGACTACGTTGCCAAAGCGATCTGCCACACTGTAGTGAGTGGTATCCGTGCTTTCTCCATTGATCAAGAGTCCGGGTGCGATCTGCGCCGATGGCGTGGCTACCCCGGAGTCAATCCGCTCGCGTTGCAGTGTGGCGTAATCCTTGTCTATCAGTTCAGTGACGGGTACATCGACAAAATCAGGATCTCCCAGATAGAGGCTGCGATCGGCGTATGCCAGTTTCATGCTCTCCGACAGGTGGTGCAGGTAAGCGGCCGAGTTGTGCCCCATGGCTTGCAGATCGTAACCCTCCAACAGATTGAGCATTTGCAGGATATGCACGCCGCCAGAGGAGGGGGGTGGCGCTGACACGATCTCAAAGCCGCGGTAGGTGCCGCGCACGGGTGAACGCTCGACGACGTTGTACTCTGCCAGGTCTTGTGCGGTGATCAGTCCGCCACCGTTCTCCATTTCTGTGGTGATATAGTCGGCCACCGCCCCTCTGTAAAAGCCGTCGCGACCCCGTTTGCTGATTGCCTCGAGAGTGCGCGCAAGATCGGGTTGGCGCCAGCGCTCGCCAATGTCGTAAAGGGTGCCGTCCTCGTGGAAAAATATGTCACGGGCCGCAGGGTTTGCGCGCAGGCGC
>JAAENL010000160.1 GCA_024224435.1 Halieaceae bacterium | reverse complement strand
GCGCCCTGATGACAAAGGCCGTAACCACCAGCCCTACTTTCGAGAGGTGAGCGCAGCACTGGATCATGCGGGTGCATCCGGCCCCACCCTTGTTATTGATCGGAGCGCGCTTGAGGCGAATATAGCCACCCTGAAATCACATATCAGGGATAGGTTTGCCTATCGTATTGTTGCCAAGTCCCTGCCCTCGTTGCCCTTATTGGAGCTCGTGATGCAGCAATCGGGGAGCAACCGTCTGATGCTATTCCACCAGCCATTTATCAATCAGGTGGCCGCCCGGGTTCCGCGTGCCGATATATTGTTGGGAAAGCCAATGCCGGTGGCGGCAGCGCACAATTTTTACCGCAGTTTTGATGGAGGGCAGTTTGACCCGGGGCGCCAACTGCGATGGCTGATTGATACACCGCAGCGGCTGGCCCAGTACGAGGCCCTGGCGACGGGTCTGAATGAGTCGATGCAGGTGTGCATCGAGCTGGACGTCGGCCTGCATCGAGGGGGCGTTGACAACGATGCGCAGCTGTTAGAAATGTTGGAGAGTTTGTCGCAATCTGCGCATCTGCACTTCTGCGGTTTCATGGGCTACGAGCCGCACATAGTGAAAATACCGGTGGGTGACACTCTCACCTACAGAGACCAGGCCGTGTCCCGTTATCAGCACTTCCTGACACTGGCTCGGGATTACCTCGGTGAAGCCTGGCCAGACGCCGCTGTGCTCAATGCGGCGGGCAGCCCGACCTACCAGCTCTATGATCAGGGGGAGTTTCCTTTTAACGAGCTCAGCGCGGGCTCTTGTCTGGTCAAGCCCACGGATTTTGATCTGCCCACCCTGGCTGACCACCAGCCGGCCTCCTATATCGCGACGCCAGTGCTAAAGGTGATGGACGCCCCACAAATACCGGGGATTGATCTGGGTGGCTTGCAGGCTGCCTGGAACCCCAATCGGTCGCGCAGTTTTTATACTTACGGGGGTTATTGGAAGGCGAAACCAGAGTCGCCCCGAGGCCTCTCCAACAATGTATTGCTCGGTCGCTCCACTAATCAAGATCTGTTCAACGGTTCAACCGGCATCGATTTGCGGGTGGATGACTGGATCTTCCTGCGTCCCACCCAGAGTGAATTTGTATTCCTGCAGTTCGGCGATATTGCGGTCTATGACGACGGGGAGATCGTGGAGCGTTGGCCCGTCTTCTCCGAGCAGGCTGCCTGAGCCCTGCCAGACCTTACCGGATCGCCTGAGGTTGTGGGTGGCGCAAACAAGCGCGGCCTGCCTAGTTGCTGCATCCTTCATAAAGGCGGCAACCCTATCGACTCAATGCAGGTAGGTTGCGCCGAGCGGCGCAACATCGCACTGTCCGAGAGTGCTGGGTGTGAGGCGTTTGCCTCCCCAAACGGCTGCGTCTAGCCAGCGAGGTCAGGATTGTGCACTGGTGCCAGTGCCTCCAGAGCAGCGATATCGGGTCCGCGCTGCGATTCATCTTGAAGCGCCTGTATGCAGACGTGGTCGGCGCCAGCAGACCAGTGGGCTTGAATGCGATCAACCAGAGCGGGCTTTTCTCCCCAGGCCACGATGGCATCGACCAGTTTGTCGCTACCGCCGTTTTCGAAGTCCTCGTCCTCAAAGCCAAATTGTTTAAGGTTGTTGCGGTAGTTATCGAGGGTGGTATAAGTGCCCATATGCGCGCGAGCGATTTGCCTGGCCTTGTCGGGGTCCGGCTCCATGAGCAACATTTGTTCGGGGCACAGCAGCGCATCGGCGCCGAGAATGCCCCGGGCCCAGGCAGTGTGCTGCGGCGGCACGAAGTAGGGATGGGCGCCGCTGCCTTTTTCCGCGCTGAGTTTGAGCATGTTCTGGCGCAGTGCGCCCAATAGTATCGGGGGCGGTTCTGGCGCCTCTTCTGCCATGTAAAGTGCGCTGTCCATGCCTTCGATATATTTACGCATTGTGGTGACGGGCTTTCGATAATCGTGCCCCCGGATATCCTTCACCAGGGGTGCGTGGGAGACACCGAGACCCATAATGAAACGTCCCGGAGCAATTTCTCCCACCGTTCTGCGCAGTGCATTCATTGACATGGGGTCACGCGCATAAATATTGGCGATGCCGGTGGCGAAAACCAGTTTTTCTGTTGCGGAGGCCATGTAGCTGATAATGGAGAACGGGTCTCTGCCTACAGCTTCAGGAATCCACAGGGCACTGTAACCCCACGCTTCCAACTGGCTGGCGAAGTCCGCGGCCTCTTTTGCGGACATTTCATCGATAAATGCCCAGACACCCAGTTTGTTCAGTTTTGTTGCCATACCTTGCCTCTATAAACGCAGTCAGGGCGCATCACGTTAGCAGATCATCTTTGTCTGTGCATGGGCTAAACAAGGGTCTGTAAGTGGGGTCTTGGTAGGGTACTATCTGTCGCTGGATCGGCTTGATGGCACAGGACTAGAGCAGGGGGAGCGGCTACATGGCAACAGACATCCAGGCAGTGTTATTTGATTTTGGCGGGGTGTTTACTGACTCACCGTTTCATGCGGTACACGCGTTTGGCGAAGAGTTGGGTCTCGGTCCCGCAGAGGTAACGGAGATCGTTTTTGGCTCTTATGAACAGGACGGAGATCACCCGTGGCACCGCCTGGAGCGCGGAGAGATCACGCTGGAGAGTGCCCGAGAGTCTGTGTTGGCTCTGGGTGAGGCGCGTAATCTTACTGTGGATATCTATGAGTTGTTCGGTCGCATGGCCGGAAATAACGCAGGGGCTGACCAGCGTCAGCCCCTGGTAGATTGTGTGCGGCGTTTAAAGGAGCAAGGCTACCGGCGGGGTATCGTGACCAACAATGTGAAAGAGTTTGGTGAAGGCTGGCGCAGCCTCATCCCGGTAGACGAGTTGTTTGATTTTGTCGTGGATTCGAGTCACGCGGGGGTGCGCAAACCGGATCCTGCCATTTTTGAAATAGCACTGTCTCGCTTGCCGGATCTCAAACCGGAGCAGGTAGTGTTTCTTGATGACTATTCGGCCAATGTCTCCGCCGCCAGCGCGATGGGTATGCACACTATCACCGTAGGCACCGATCTGGCGGCGGTAATCGCCGAGTTGGATGCCCTGTTGGAGGGGCGGTAGGCATAGACATCTTCTGTAATAGACATACAAAACACACACTTACCCTTTTACTCGCAATCACGCCACTGATAGGTAGCTGCTATCCTTAAATGCGCCTAGAAAGGGTAGGGAAATAATCTGATAGGCGTGCCCCGGCGGGAATTGATCTCCGTCCCGAAAGGCTTTTGCCAGTGCTGCGTGGCCGATGATGTAGTGAATCGGCATGGCGCCGTCCAGCGCCATAGCGGGTACAACCGCGCCCTCCCTGCGCAGGGCGCACAGTGCGGCAGCAAAGCTGTCTCCGGGGAGTGTGTCGTAGTACCAGTCGATCATGGCCTCTGATCATACCAGTAGTTGCTGGCCACCACGGACACGGTTGAGTAAAGGTACTTTGGTATTTTTTCAGTGCTGCAGCCCTCAGGGCGACGTTCCGCTGGGATACAATGGGAGCCATGAAAACAGCTGGGCGCAGCGGTGTTAGGGTTGGATATGGGTCGGGGGTATTGTTTGCCCTGCTGGCAGCCCTGCCCCTGTGTGCCGATGAAGCACCTGCGGTGTTGAGCAATGTGCCCGAAGGGTCACAAGAAAGAGGGCAGGTGGATATCCAGGTGTTTAAGTACACTGATCAGGCGGGAGTGCGCTCATACTCCGATACGCCTCCGGTCGGTCTGCATTACACCGTCATGAAATTTGACTGTTTCGCGTGCAACCCAACGTCCTCCGTCGATTGGAATACTATTCCATTGCAGCTCAGAGCCTTTGGCACCGCCATTCACTCGGCTGCCAAACGATACCAGGTGGATCCAGCCCTTGTAAGGGCGGTGATTCATGCGGAATCAGCGTTTCGTCCGCAAGCGGTGTCCAGTAAGGGCGCTATGGGCCTGATGCAGCTCATGCCCGGCACCGCTCAGGACATGGGAGTAGCCAATGCCATGAAGCCCGAGGAGAATATCCACGGTGGCGTGAAGTACCTCGCGCGACTACTAGACCAGAATCGGGGCGACACGCGCCTCGCTACTGCAGCTTACAACGCGGGGCCGGGCGCGGTAAGGCGCCACAATGGTGTCCCCCCTTTCGCCGAGACGCAGACGTATGTAAAGCGCGTGAAAATACTCCACGCACGTTACCGTAAAGCGATGGGGAAGCGCTTCTCCGGCCGTGTGATAGCAGGTGCTGAGTCGTAGGGCGAGCAGTGCGCTCTGTGCTAATATGGGGTGCCGTGAGGGTCAGGTCTGCCCCGGGACGCGACTCGACCACGAAAGGCTGCGATAAAGAGCGGCAATGGGTGTCAGTTTTTTTTACAAATCGAGGCCTGCTGTACCGACGGGGCGATAATCGTTTTTCATAACCGCATGAAAATATGCACTTTTATAATTTGTGGAATGTATCTTGCACTGTCAGTAGTAGAGCGCAAGTAAACAGAGGTATCTCCACAAGGTAAGTGTGGTTTTTGCCTCAGTAAGCAGTGTAATTAGTAAACAGGCGATAAGGAGATACAATGAATAGTGGCAGGCACGCACCCCTACTCTTGGCAGCGTCACTCGCGACCTTCACGTGGTCATTGGGTGTTAGCGCAATTCCAATCGTGATTGATGACTTCAACACCAACGTTGCAGTGATCAATAACAACGTCGCGCCAAACACTGTAACTGGTTTTACGGGCGACAGTGGCATTGGTATGGTGGGCGATCGCACGATCGATCTCAGTGTGTTGACCGGCGGTGGCACGAATACTGCGTCAGCAATCGTAGAAAGTGGTTTGCTATCGCTGTCGAACTCTGTGACCACCAACAGCTTCGTTACAGTCAGCTGGGATTTTTTGAGTCTGGACCTGACCGACGGCGGTTCGAACACGGGTTTGTTTTTCAACCTGCCCGCGCCCATCGATAACGATTTGACAATCGGCTTCGCGTTGAATGGCGGCGCCAGTGCAACTCAGTTTTTCCCTGATGGATCAACGGGCACTAACTTGTTTATCGACTTTGATGACTTCGTAAATGGAGATGACGCTGATGAAGCAACCTCCCTGGAAGTGTCGTTCAGTAGCGATGATCCGGCATGGGACGCGGGCTTTAACTTTATTGAAGCCAATACGGATGTACCTGTGCCGGCTACATTCAGCTTGATCGCATTGGGTTTGTTGGGTATTGGTGTCAGCCGGCGCAAGCGCGCGGGCTGAAATCTAGCGGTCAATATTCAGATCTGACCCCGGGCTTGCCCCGGGGTTTTTGTATCTGCGAATCGTACTTTACAGTGCACTGCGGCTCACGTTTGCGGGGCAGGGCCACTTTCCCAGTTGATTGTGGCGGGGAACTGCCGGACACTCTGCACTAGCCACAGCTATCGACGAGACCCCCGAATGCTATGTCCGCCATTGATGTAACAGCGCTTAGCAAACGCTTCTCTGCCTCCGAGGCTCCGGTGGTGCAGAATCTCACGTTTACCCTGGAGGAGGGACAGTGCCTTTGCTTACTGGGCCCTTCCGGATGTGGCAAGACGACCCTGTTGCGTTTGCTTATGGGTCTGGAGAAGGTCAGCGAGGGGGATATTACCCTGTCGCCGGGCTTAATCGAGCACATGAGCTATGTGTTTCAGGAGCCTCGTCTGGTGCCCTGGCGTAGTTGCCTAGAAAACGTGCTGTTACCGCTGGAATTGACGCGCAGCAACAGCGCGGGTCAGCGCGATCGCGCCACCGCGTTATTGCAGCAACTGGGGCTGGGGGAGCGCCTCGGCCATTTTCCCAGCGAGTTGAGCGGCGGCATGCAGATGCGGGTGGCCCTGGCGCGTGCGTTGGTCACCGAACCCAGGATTATCCTGCTAGACGAACCCTTCGCGGCCCTTGATGAGCGCTCCCGCTTTCGCATGCAGGATCTGCTTTTGTCCTTCAAGGCAGAGTTAGGCCTGCAGTACGTGTTTGTTACCCACTCCATTGCCGAGGCGGTTTATCTCGGCGATCGTATCCTGATGATGGATGCGCAGGGTGGGCAAAGAGACTGGCGAGCCATCGACTTTCCCGCAAGGGGCCAGGCCTTGAAGATGACCGCTGAGTTCAACGGTATCGTCGAGTCATACTCTCGCCTGTTCACCGACATGGAGATTGCTCTCGTGGAGAACGGGGGACGTGTCTGATGCTGGGTGCATTGCGCGACTGGATAGCAGAAAAATTTCCCGCCTGGATTTTTCTTGGCGGGTTGCTATCAGTGTGGCAACTGGTCGTGGCGCAGGAATGGGTGGCAGCCTACCTGTTGCCTTCGCCGACACAGATATTTACCACCACGTTTACATTGTGGCCTGAGATCTGGGCGGCAACGTTATCGACCGCATATTCAATATGTTGGGGCCTGGGCTTCAGCATCTTAATCGGTGTCTCCCTCGCGCTACTGTTTTTCGCGATCCCCTTGGTGCGACGCGCGGTGTTGCCTTTCTGCATTTTTTTCCAGACAGTGCCGATAATCGCCATCGCACCCTTGTTGGTTATCTGGTTCGGTTTTGGTGATCCCACCGTGCGCGCATCGGCTTTTATCGTCTCCCTGTTTCCCATACTTGCGAATACCCTGACCGGACTGCAGGAAACAGATCCGCAGCTTAGGGAGCTCTACCGTCTCTATCGCCCCTCGCCCTGGCAGCTCATTGTGAAATTGCAGCTGCCATCGGCACTACCCTATATGCTTACGGGTATTCGTATTTCGGCAGGGTTGGCCGTCATTGGCGCTATCGTGGGTGAATTTATCGCGGGTGGGGGCATCGGCAGCCTGATCGATGCTGCTCGGACCCAGCAACGCGTTGACCTGGTGTTCAGTGGTGTCCTGATGTCCAGTGTGTTGGCCCTGTCGTTGGTCTTCGCTATCGAGTTGCTTAGTCGCCTGTTATTACAAGGCAGGCCCTACCTGAGGAAAGTGTAATGCGTTTTTCGAGTGCAGTGTGTCTATTGGCTCTGTCGATCCTGGGCAGTGCGTCTGCGTTGGCGAAACCGCTTGTGCTGGCGCTTAACTGGAAACCGGAGCCGCAGTTTGGTGGATTTTATGCGGCGCAGGAGGCTGGGTATTTCCGAAAGAATAAACTGGACATTGAGATCACAGAGGGTGGGTCGGGCACGCCAACTATTCAGATGTTGCTGGCCGGCAGGGTCGATTACGCTATTGTGTCGGGAGACGAGGTTATTATCGCTCACGCTCGTGGTGGCGACATCGTGGCTCTTTTTGCAACCTATCAGGTGAGCCCCCAAGGGATTATGACCCATGCGTCCCGTGGCTTTGAGTCGATAGAGGATGTGGTGCATGGCGACGGTGTATTGCTGTGGCAATCGGGTTTACCGTACAGTCAATTTTTCAGGATGAAGTACGCGCCGCTAAAGGTAACGACGGCGCCTTATCTTGGCGGCATTGGTAATTTTCGCAACGATGCCAAGCTATCTCAGCAGTGTTTTGTGACCAGCGAACCATTGGAAGCCGAGGCAGTGGGACTTAAAGTCAAGACCTTCCTTGTCGCGGAGAGTGGCTACAACCCTTACACTACCGTGCTGGTCACCCGCAGAGCGCGACTGGAGAAGTCACCAGACGAAGTGAAGCGTATGGTTGGGGCAGTGCGCGCGGGCTGGAAAGATTACCTCTCGGATGCGGTGCCGACCAACCGGGTGATGGGCGATTTGAACAAAGCCATGTCGGCAGAGACGTTCAGTGCCAGTGCCGCGGCACAACACTCGCTGATTCAGA
Source organism: Halieaceae bacterium (assembly GCA_024224435.1). Lineage (GTDB taxonomy): Bacteria > Pseudomonadota > Gammaproteobacteria > Pseudomonadales > Halieaceae > Marimicrobium. Next base: position 4,935 of record JAAENL010000160.1, on the reverse strand, counting down.
CGACGGCAGAGACCGAGCTGGGCTCCATGACGCAGGAGAGATGGCAGACGTTGGCCGACCAGCTGCTGGCGATTGATGTGATTCCTAAGCCGGTGAAGGTTGATACGTTGTTTGCCAACTTCTAGTCGGCAGCCATGACATCGACGCTACAACCCCACGATCAGTGACGACAGAAATGTATGGTTCGTTGTGCCCCGTAATCGCGTTAGCGAGAGCCAAGTAACTGGCGCTTTGACCGTTGTAAATTATTGTTGCCGTATGCGCAGTTTCTGATGCCCGGTTCGCAGCGACCCTGAAATGCATTCCGCCCGTTCTTTTTATCTCTGCGCCAGGCGTATCTGGAAAATAGTATCGCTAAAGGTAATGGTGTCCCCATCTACAATTTTGCGGCGTTTGCGCGTTTCGATTTCACCGTTCACGGCTACAAACCCCCCAGTAATCGCCATCTTCGCCTCTCCCCCTGAGGCCACAAGCCCCTCGAACTTGAGTATCTTGTATAGCTCTACCGGCTCGCGATCAATGTTGATAATGGTCATGCGTTCAAAGCGCTGTTTGCAGCGCAACGCAGGCGCCGAACAAGTGGATTGTCGCGTTCACATCGGAGGGCATGATGCGGTCGTCGCCAACGCTATGTGAGGGCGGAACATTGCCCGGACGCGCCTTTCGCACGGGACGAGATAGCCGCGCAGGGCAGCAGTGAACGAAACTGATCGGCCAGTTTTCAGATCGCGTTTGTGGTGAAGGCACGGTTTGAGCGGCTCCTGCGAGCGAGTTTTATTGGTGTGGGTAGTCTCCCACAGTGGCGGAACGGCTGTATATGGCCTCAACCCTGTTTCGTTTTGGGAGTGGGCATTTGTGCCCGTCACTGTATAATTGCGCGCCATTTCAGTGGGTTCGTCACAAGCCGGACTCCGAACACGAAAATGGCAAGATCAGGCGGGAGTTGGGCACGTGGCAGAGGGCAATCTAGGCAGTGAGATCAGCAGCAGGCGGACCTTCGCCATCATTTCTCACCCGGATGCAGGCAAAACGACGATCACTGAGAAGCTGCTGCTGCTAGGCAATGCGATTCAGGTGGCGGGCAGCGTCAAAGGGAAGAAGGGGCCTCATGCGACATCGGACTGGATGAGCATGGAGCAGGAGCGTGGTATTTCGGTGACATCCTCCGTTATGCAGTTCCCGTACCGTGACCGAACGGTCAACTTGTTGGATACGCCCGGCCACGAGGATTTCTCCGAGGATACCTACCGTACGTTGACAGCGGTCGATTCCGCTTTGATGGTTATTGACGGAGCCAAGGGTGTAGAGAATCGCACAATCAAACTGATGAGTGTTTGTCGCCTGCGCGATACGCCGATCATCAGTTTCGTTAACAAGATGGACCGCGATATACGCGACCCCATCGAGCTGCTTGATGAAATTGAGGACGTACTGAAGATACAGGGAGCGCCAATTAACTGGCCTATCGGGATGGGGTCTGATTTCAAGGGTGTATATAACCTCTATACCGATATTATTCAGCTCTACACGCCAGGCAAGGGCGCTGTCTTGCCGGATAACGCGCAGATTGAGGGTCTCGATAGCGACGCCGCACGTGACTTGCTTGATGATGGCTACGAGGATTTCTGCGAGGAGATCGAGCTGGTGCGTGGAGCCAGCCACGCCTTCGATCAAGAGGCGTTTCTCGCGGGTAAGTTGAGCCCCGTTTTTTTTGGCACGGCTCTGGGTAACTTCGGAGTGCGTGAAATGCTGAATGACTTTGTTGAATGGGCACCTGCTCCCCAAAGCCGGAATACGCTGGATCGCACGGTTGCCGCGAGTGAGGGCAAATTGTCAGGATTTGTGTTCAAGATACAGGCGAACATGGACCCGCGTCACCGGGACAGGATTGCTTTTATGCGTCTGTGCTCGGGTCGCTACCTCAAAGGCATGAAGATGAACCATGTACGTATCGGCAAGGATATCAAAATCGCTGACGCGGTGACGTTCAAGGCGGGCGAGCGGGTATTGGTGGAGGAGGCGGTGTCTGGCGACATCATTGGCCTCCACAACCACGGTACCATCCAGATTGGCGATACCTTTACCGAGGGTGAGTCGCTGCAATTTACCGGTATACCCCACTTTGCGCCCGAACTCTTTCGTCGGATTCGGCTGGCCGACCCGCTGAAATCAAAACAGTTACAGAAGGGCCTGCAGCAGCTATCGGAAGAGGGTTCGACTCAGGTCTTCGCGCCGATTAACTCATCAGATCTGGTGGTCGGCGCAGTGGGACAACTGCAATTCGACGTGGTCGCCTATCGGCTGAAGGATGAATACAAGGTGGAGGCAATCTACGAACCGGTCAACGTGTACACGGCTCGGTGGGTTTACTGCGATGATGACCGTAAGCTCGAGGAGTTTCGCAAAAAAGCTGCAGAGCACCTGTCGGTGGACGGTGGCGCCTACCTTACCTATCTTGCACCGACCAGAGTGAATCTTGCGCTAATGGAAGAACGATGGCCCGACATTGAGTTCAGGGCCACGCGAGAACATTGATATTGTCACTGCCGGCACTGTCTCGCAGCACCCCCGCCCCGTTCAGGCAAGCAGGGCCTCAATATCTGCGGCAATCGCGGCAGGCTTGTCTTTTGGCGCGTAACGCCGCACCACGTTGCCCTGCGTATCCACGAGGAACTTGGTAAAGTTCCATTTGATGCCCTCGCTGCCGAATACCCCCGGCGCTGCCTGCTTGAGATGCTGGTAGAGTGGGTCGGCGCCATCACCGTTGACCTCAATTTTGGCGAACATAGGGAAGGACACGCCGTAGTTGAGCTGGCAAAACTCCATGATTTCGTTGTTACTGCCTGGATCCTGTTTGCCGAACTGATTGCAGGGAAAGCCGAGGATCTCGAGGCCTCTTTCACGGTACTCGCTGTACATATCTTCGAGGCCCTTGAATTGCGGGGTAAAGCCGCACTTGGATGCGGTATTGACCACCAACAGAACTTTGCCCCTGAAATCTGCCAATGGACGCTCCTCGCCGGCAGGGGTCGTGCAGCTGAAGTCGTAGACGGATTCGGGCATGTTGGGTTCTCCAGATGAGACAATCGTTTAAATTAGCGTTTTGTCGGGTACGCAAAGATCAAGTACTTGGATTGATCACAGGGGCCGTGGGCTAATTTGTACGCCCAGAGCCGGTGTGGTCACTGTTCAGGCCATTTGGGCCTGGTGGCAGTTGAATTGCTCCATCAATAGCCCCAGGCGCTTGCGCTGCATCTTGAGCGAGTATTCAAGCGTCTTGAACTGAGTGTGCAGTGCCGCGTTTTCCCACTTAGTTTGCAGGCGATGTTTCTTTTCTTCCAGCGCGCCGCTCAGTTGCTCGCGGGTGCGCTCGTAGCTCTCAGCTCGCAGGGCGGTCCACTGATTGATAAAGTCTGTGAACAACTGGTACTCCCGCTCGAGCATGTTCTTCAGGGAATCGTTGCCTTCCGCCTCTGCCATTTTGTCCCGCGCGCGAGAGAAGGCCGTGTCCAGAATGGCTCGCTGAATCTTGAAATTCGATACGCGATTAAGATCGCTGGCCAAACCGACCTTGCTGCACGCTGCGATCATCCACTTGGTGGGATCCCACTGCCACCAGCGAATACCGTTACGATAGTCGGTCTGAAAAATATGGTGGTAATTGTGGTAGCCCTCGCCATAGGTGAGGAAGGCCAGGAAACCATTGTCTCGAGCGCTGTTACTTTCAGTGTAAGGGCGTTTGCCCCAGAAGTGTGCCAGAGAGTTGATAAAAAAAGTTACATGGTGGTTGACCACCAGGCGCAGCAGGCCCACCAGCAGCACGGTCCCGATAATATCCCCATGCCATAGCCCCAGAAGCACTGGCAGGCCGAGGTTCATGAAAGTGGTCAGTACAACGTAGTGTTCGTGTTGCCACATCACCACGGGATCTCGCTGCAGGTCTTTCGCATTGCTGAAGTCAGGCGTATTACTGCGATACTGGCGCAGCATCCAGCCCATGTGACTGTACCAGAGCCCACGGCCCGCTGAGTAAGGATCCTTGATGTTGTCGTCCACGTGACGGTGGTGGCGACGGTGATCGGAAGCCCAGATGAGGATGCTGTTCTGCAGCGCACCCGCTCCCCAGAAGGCAAAAAACCATTTCAGAGCGGGGCTGGCGTTGTAGGCGCGGTGAGCCCACAGGCGATGGTAGCCCCCCGTGATGGACATGCCGTTGAGATAGAGAAACACCAGTGCCCAAAGCCACTGGAAGGTGTCGTAGCCTTGATAGATTCCCCACAAAGGGACCAGTATCAGTGCCGCAATCGGCAGGCCAACGAAAATCGCTACATTGACCCGGTTAAAGGGAGGTTTTATCTGTGCCTGATTCATGGTGAGTATCGATTACCTCTGGTGTAATAACGGCGTGGTCAGGTAGCTGAAATCTTCGCCCCTGCATACCCCAGTTTACATTAATGTTCAGTCCTATTGTCATTTTGCTGCGGCAACGGTTTTTCAGCGGTCCCGGTAGGGGTCCGACAAATTGCGATAGGTGGCCAGTTCTCGATGCAGCCACTCTCTCGAAGTTTCCGCCTCGCCGCCACAGTTAACGGTATAGGGGTTGCCCGTCAGGGAGCTTTTTGTGCCTACTCGCTCGATAAACAGTTCTGCCGATTGCACGTGGCGCTGGTCACCCTCGTACTTTCGCCGCAGGTGTTCTGAAGCGGCCGGGCCTTCATGTCGTACCTTATTGCGGATGAATGTGCAGGGACTGTCGCTGACAAAGATCAGCAGGTGTTCAATTTCCGCTTGTGCCACATCGTCTGTGCTAGCCGAGAGCGCGCCTGACAGCCCGAGCAGCGCTAAAAATACTGTGATATTCATAGAGTTACGCATTATAGAAAACCTAGCCTTACTCTCAGCGGGTTATGGTCAGAACTGGAAACGGGTATGACT
>JAAENL010000159.1 GCA_024224435.1 Halieaceae bacterium | reverse complement strand
TACGCTAAACCCGGGTGACATGATTACCCTCTTCACTCCCGACGACACGCACTTCCCCATCGCCTTGGCCGCCGTCGAGCGCGGCATACATGCGTTGATCGCCAAGCCGATCGTCAAGACACTGGCGGAGCATCGCCAATTGGCTGAAGCTGCACAAAAAAGGGGCGTGCTCGTCGCGATGGAGGTTCACAAACGGTGGGACCCACTCTATGTCGACGCGCGAGATCGAATCCGCAATTTGGGCGACTTCAGCTACTTTTCATCTTACATGAGCCAACCAAAATCACAGCTCGATACCTTTCGCGACTGGGCTGGCAAATCAAGTGACATCAGCTACTACCTCAACGCCCATCACATCGACTTCAATGTCTGGGCCGTCGGCAATAGAGCACGCCCCTTGCAAGTCACCGCCCTGGCCACCACCGGCGTCGCGCACAAAAAAGAGATCGAAACCGAAGACACGATCACCCTCGCCACCCAATGGCAAAACAACAACAGCGGCAACCTCGCCACCGCCATTTACACTTCCAGTTGGATCGCCCCCAAAAGCGATGTCCATAGCCAACAACGCTTTTTCTACATGGGACACGACGGCGAGGTAAACATCGATCAAGCCCACCGTGGCTATTCGCAAGCAACCGACAGCGACGGCTATGGCTCACTCAACCCTTTATTCATGAAATACACGCCCAATGCTGCGGGCTTCTTTGCTGGCCAAAACGGGTATGGTTATCGCAGTTTGGAAGATTTCGTCGCCGCAGTCGCCACGATCAATCAAGGCAACGCAAGCCCCGCCGACTACAACGGTCAGTTAGCAACCATCCACGACACATCACCAGTTACCGCTATTCTCGAAGCCGGGCGGAGAAGTTTAGACGAGTCGCGAACGGTCACGATCGAATACGACGGCAACCAACCAATCCGCCTCACCTAACGCCGCGAGCAAAGCGAGCGATACCGACGCGTAAGCGAGGGAACGCAAGTGAAGACGCCGGCTCTCAAACAGACGATCCCTCAAGTCCCCATTCAAGTGTGCCAGATGTAACAAGACTCACATGGTCAGGATCAAGCGATGGAGCCCGACGTCCAATGCGCGAAATCCATTACCCGGCGCAACGCCCTTCACGTCTTCGCGCGCCGAATGTGGGCCGGATACTGTTCGGGGCGTTTTGTTGCCTTACCTTCTTTGAAATTGCAACGCCCAAAAGTGCCTAGCGACTTGATATTCAATGAAGAATCCCGGGGGCGTCACAGCCCCCGCTGGGTGCTATCGACAGGACAGGCGCATGAACAGCTCCTCCACGGGACAGGCGCATAGAACAGCTCCCGGGGGAGTCTCGAATGCCCCGCTGGATGCTGATGCGCACGCTGTGTGCAAGTTTCCTTTTTGGCAGTTGACATCCGTACACCACTGCGATAGTCTCCCGTTTATACCAGGGTG
>JAAENL010000158.1 GCA_024224435.1 Halieaceae bacterium | reverse complement strand
CACCTCTCCCTGCCGTTGACCGCAGGTAACCTGCCGGCGACCTGCTGCGGGGTGCAGAAAGGCAGGACATGTTGCCGCACAGGTTGGCGATAACGCTCCCGTTGGGCGATAATTCGAAGGGTGGCGTTTAAAAAATACATTGGTTGACGACAGCGATGCGTGAACGGTGTGCGCGACGCGGTAACCACGCGCTTGATCAGGGGCGAGCCCCTGTCGATAAGCAACAGTGCTGGGCGAGTGAAATACTGGTCCTGCTGCCCGCAAGCCATCCTCGGGTAAATCCAATGCAAGAGTGATCGGCTTGGCGTTTTTGGAGCGTCCAGTTGGGCGAGAAAATGAGTAGGAAAATTATGGCATTGAGAATAGTGGTTTGGGGATCGGGTAACGTGGGGCGCCCTGCAATTCGCGCGGTACATTCCCACGAGGATATGGAACTGGCGGGTCTGATCGTGTCCAGCGATAACAAGGTGGGGGTGGATGCCGGGGAAATCGCGGGGTTAGGTGCCATCGGCGTGATCGCCACGAAGGACTGGCGTAGTGTGCTGGATCAGGGCGCCGATGCTGTGGTCTACACGGCGACCGCTGATACACGACCGGAAGAAGCTATGGCGGATTTGCTGGCGTGCCTGGAGGCCGGGATTAATGTTGCGTCCACCGCGTTTTATGCCTACCTTGACCCCGCATCAGCTCCGCAGGAAGCCTTGGAGCCGATCAATGCCGCTTGCGAAAAGAGTGGAGCTTCCCTGTTTGTATCCGGGATTGATCCCGGTTGGGTAATGGACATGATGCCGGTGGTGGTCAGTGGCGCGGTGTCGGGAATACGTGAGCTGCGCACTCGAGAAATATTTAACTATGCGCTCTACGATCAGCCCCATGTCGTTCGGGAAGTGATCGGTTTTGGCGGTTCTATGGACGAGTTACCCATGATGCTCCACGATTTTGCCATTGAAATGGTGTGGGCGCCCATGGTGCGTCTGGTGGGACAGGCACTGGATAAGCCGGTTGAAAAAATCGAGGTTAATGTGGAGCGCCTGCCGCTAGAGCGGACAATCGAGGTGGCGGGAATGGGAGTCTTTGAGAAGGGTACACAGGGAGCGTTTCGCTTCGAGGTGTTGGGCTATCACGCCGGCCAGCCCCTGTATGCGTTGGAGCATGTTACGCGTATCGATGATGAATGCGCGCCGCATTGGCCCTACCCGCCGGAAGGGCGCGGTTGTCACCAGATCATTATAAGCGGCGATCCGGATCTACACGTGACAGTTCACGCTGAGGATCATTTCGAGCCCGGGGCCGCAGGTGGCGGAAATGCGTCTGCTGCTAATTGGGTAGTGAACGCGATACCTGGGTTGTGTGAGGCACCTGCAGGAGTGGTCAGTCTTCTGGACCTTCCCCGAATCACCGGTGCGAGGCAGCTGCAGCATGTCTAGCGAATCACAGAGTAAAAAAGCAGCGGACAGTGCCCCGTATGACACCAAGGCACAAGGGATAACTGACTCCGATATGCAGGCGTTGTCCCGTTCTCCGGGCATCCGACTGGCGAAGCTGATGGGCGTGCATCTTCTAGTAGCACTGCTGGTGCTTTCGCTGTTTGCCGCCGCGGTGAGTTGGAGCGTGGTGTCCGGCTTGGGTATCGCCTCGGCACTCAGCGTGGCGACCGGTGCGCTGGCTGGAATCACGCTGTCGACACTGATACACGAGTGGTTTCACTACGCGGGAGCGCGCTATGCGGGTGCCTCTTTCACGGTACCCAAAAAGCTGGGGCTGTTTTTGTACGATTGGCACTTTGACAAAAATGATCAGCATCAATTCCTGATTATGAGTGTTGCCGGTAGCGTTGGGGGTTTTCTGTCGTTGCTATTTCTTTGGTATGCGGTGCCCGCGGATAACTGGGGTGGTGCCGCCCTGCGCGCCGGTGTGATTGCCAGCATTGTGTTTGCCGCACTGGTAGAGTGGCCCGTCGTTCGCCAGGTTAGGCGGGGAGCCGACCCAATGATGGAGCTGGCGAATATCCCCGGGCGCCTGCGACGTTGCTTTGTGATTGCTGGCGCGGTGGGCATTTTCGCGACTTTGTATTTCGGCGCATGAGTGCCCGGGCGGCAGCGGGGTCGGAATGCGCCGCGGTATGCGCTAAGCTCAAGTTCGAAGCAGAACCCACAGGAGTTTCCTTATGAAGACATGGTGCCGCCATTCCCTGGCTTGTTTGTTTCTTTTTGCGCCCTTGTTTACGCAGCCAGCAATGGCGGAGGACGTTCGTGATCCACGCATTGTGGTCAGTGGCGAGGGTACGGTCGAGATTGCGCCTGACATGGCGATATTGAACCTGGTTGTCATGCGCGAGGCGCCTACTGCCGAGAGAGCACTAGCGACTAATAGCGAGGCGATGGCGGCGGTCATGAAAGCCATGACCGGTGCCGGGATTGCCGAGCGCGATATCCAGACCACGCAGTTTTCCATACAGCCCCGCTACACCCGGGAGACCCGTAAGCCCGATGGGACAACAGAGATGCGTAAACTGGTCGGCTACAGCGTGCGTAACGGTGTGAATGTGCGGGTGCGAGATATCGATGCCGTGGGCGAAGTGCTCGATGTGTCTGTTCGTCTCGGAGTCAACGAGGGAGGTGGCATCCAGTTTTCCAACGCGAATCCGGCGGAGGCTCTCGAGCGGGCGCGCAGCAAAGCGGTGCAAGACGCCATGGGCAAGGCGCGGGTGCTGGCCACTGCGGCGGGCGGTAAAGTAGGCAGGGTACTGGAAATTGCAGAACACAATGTGGGTGCCCGTCCGATGAACATGGCGCGGCGCGAAATGGCGATGGACAGCATGAAGGTTTCGGTGCCGATAGCGACGGGAGAGAATACTTATCGGGTTTCCGTCAGTTTGACGGTGGCACTGGAGCAGTAGCCGTTTGGCTCATTCTGCAGGCGTTGGCGGTGATCACCGCGGGGAATACCGATACACAGACTGTGCACAGGGCAAACCGGTTGTTGGAGATCGCCGTGACGTCCTTATCACTGTTTTTGCTCCGACGATAGAAGCGGCGTTCGATGCCGTAATGTAGTGCGCAGGTCGCTACCAATATGCTTGCGGCAAGGGCGAACTGGTCCGCGATGT
>JAAENL010000157.1 GCA_024224435.1 Halieaceae bacterium | reverse complement strand
TCACACGCGCGTCACCGTCACTCATGCGGTGTAGACAGGCAAGAAAGTATATAATTGATTTCAAGGAGAATATATGAGTAGACAAAAACCGGACCTTTCTATACAGGGAAATGGTCGTGGAGATGACTTGATCGTTGTTAAGGATCTGGTCAAATATTTTCCTATTCGTGGAGGGGTGCTCAAGAAAGTTGTCGATTGGGTTCAGGCTGTCGACGGAGTAAGTTTCACCGTCAGGCGTGGTGAAACCCTGGGATTGGTTGGGGAGTCAGGGTGCGGAAAAACCACTGTAGGCAGAACCATGCTCAGATTATTAGAACCAACCAGTGGCATCGTAGAGATCAACGGCACAAACGTCTATGACCTGGATCGTCGTCAAATCAAAACAATGCGTCGTAAGATGCAGATCATCTTCCAGGATCCTTATGCCTCGCTGAACCCCCGCAAGCCTATCGGTGACTCGATCATGGCCGGCCTTCAAATTCACAAGATAGGCAACCGGGCTGAGCAAGTCGAAATCATGCATGACTTGTTGGAGAAGGTCGGCATGAAACCGTATCATTCCCATCGTTTCCCCCATGAGTTCTCGGGCGGGCAACGCCAGCGTATTGGCATTGCCCGCGCTTTGGCCTTGCAGCCAGACTTTATCATTTGTGATGAACCAGTTTCTGCTCTGGATGTTTCCATCCAATCCCAAGTACTGAATCTGCTCAAGGATCTGCAGGAAGATTTCCATTTGACCTATTTGTTCATCGCCCACGATCTATCCGTCATCGAGCATATCTCAGATCGTGTAGCTGTCATGTACTTGGGGAAGATTGTGGAGATGGCGCCGCGTGAAGAATACTTTGGTAACCCGTTACACTTCTATACGCAGGCGCTGATGTCGGCTATCCCTGTAGCAAACCCGAAGAGCAGACGAGAAAGAATTATCTTGAAAGGCGAAGTGCCTACACCCATCAATCCCCCCTCAGGATGCCGATTCCACCCTCGTTGCTGGCGGGCAGTTGATCAGTGCCGGGTGGAAGTTCCCCCCTTTGAAGAGTTCAAGCCAGGCCATTGGGTAGCTTGCTGGCGGGCAGGAGAGTGAGATGATTTTTGAGAGGTATTCTTAATGAGGAACACAGATAAAAAACTGGTCCTTGATGTGATGAATCTCAAGACATACTTTTATACCGAAGAGGGTGTCGTCAAAGCTATTGATGGCGTTGATTTCCAGGTTAGAGAAGGCGAAATTGTTGGCATTGTTGGAGAATCAGGGTGTGGAAAAACCGTCACATCGCTTTCAATAATGGGTTTGATCGCAAGCCCGGGAAAGGTAGTTGAAGGTGATATTCTGTTTGATAACCAGAATTTGAGAAAGCTTTCCATCGCTGAATTAGGGAAGATCCGAGGAAATAGGATCTCGATGATCTTTCAACAACCCCAGACCAGCTTGAGCCCGGTCTTTACTGTTGGCGAGCAAGTCGCCGAAGTACTGGAAATTCACGAGCAACTGAGCAAGCAAGAAAACTGGGATAGGGCAGTGGATATGCTGCGCCAGGTGGGTATCCCGGCGCCGGAAATCAAAGCCCACGCATATCCGCATGAAATGTCAGGGGGGCAGGCGCAACGGGTGATGATTGCTATGGCTTTGTTGATGGGTCCAAAATTACTAATCGCCGATGAACCAACCACAGCATTAGATGTCACCATCCAAGCCCAAATCATGGACCTGATGCGTGATCTTAACCAAGAGATGGGCACAGCCATAGTATTGATCACTCATGACCTGGGAGTGATTGCCGAGATGGCTGATTGGGTGGCGGTGATGTATGCCGGGCGAATTGTGGAACAAACCAGTGTCGAGACCCTCTTCGATGAGCCGCTTCACCCTTATACCAAAGGGCTGATCGGATCAATTCCCATACTGGGTGTGTTGAAAGAACGTCTGGATGTGATCCCCGGCAATGTGCCAAATCTGGTGAACCTACCTCAAGGCTGTACTTTCGCCCCCAGGTGCGAAGCGCGCCTCGAACATCAAATGGGTATCTGCGAAAAAGAAATGCCTGATTTAGTTAAGTTCAAGTATGGGCATGAAGTGCGTTGCTGGTTGTATCGCGATCACGATGATCATAAAGCGCCGTTACGGATGAAAACGAACGCAACATAAAGAGTCATTATTGGCTAATAAGACACTTTTATAGAAGGAGAAACACATGACTGAAATACCCTTTCCGACCCAGGCACAGGTGGTGGTCATTGGCGGCGGCGTGATTGGTTGCAGCGTGGCCTACCATCTTACCAAATTGGGCTGGCGAGATGTGGCGCTGCTGGAGCGAACGCAATTGACGGCCGGAACCACCTGGCACGCGGCCGGACTGATCGTCAGCGGCTTTTCGACCGAGACTGACATGCACATGGCCAAATACACCCGCGACCTCTATCAAAGGCTAGGGGAGGAAACCGGCCAGGATACCGGTTTCAAGGCGGTGGGCTACATGCAAATTGCCAGCAATCCGGAGCGCTTGAACAGTCTACGTCGCAGGGCCGATTACTGTCGCGGACATGGCGTCTCTACCGAGGAAATCTCAGCCGCCGAGATCAAAAAGATGTGGCCCTTGTTCGATACCGACGACATTCTGGCCGGATTCTACACCGCCGAGGATGGGCGCACGAACCCGGTGGATACCACGATGGCGCTGGCAATAGGAGCCAAGATGGGCGGCGCCCGCATCCTGGAAGATACCAAAGTCATCGGCATCAAGCAGAAGCGAGGACGGGTGACGGGCGTCATCACCGACAAGGGCGAGATTGAGGCGGAATATGTAGTCAACTGTGGTGGTATGTGGGCGCGAGAGCTGGGCAAGATGGCGGGCGTCAACGTACCCTTGCACGCCGCCGAGCACTATTACCTGATCACCGAGCCCATAGAGGGGATGTATCGGGATATGCCCATCGTCGAGGACCCCGACCTGTTTGCTTACTATCGTGATGAAATGGGCGGGCTGATGCTGGGCCTGTTTGAGCCGGTCGCCAAGCCCTGGGGCATGGCCAAACCCGGAGGCTTGGGAGGCATCCCCGAGACTTTTAGCTTTAGCGAGATTGTGCCGGATTGGGAGCGCATGATGCCCCACCTGGAACTGGCGATGAAACGCATCCCGATTGTGAAAGAGGCCGGAATTCATAAGTTCTTCTGCGGCCCAGAAAGCTTTACGCCCGATATGGGCCCCCTGATGGGCGAAGCGCCAGAGTTGAAAAATTTCTACGTCGCGGCCGGTTTCAACTCGCTGGGTATTCTGTTCGGCGGCGGGGCCGGCCGGGTCATGGCGCAGTGGATTGTGGACGACACCCCACCGGTGGACGTCAGCGACATCAACATTGCCCGCCTTATGCCATTTCAGAACAACCCCAGCTATCTGCACGACCGGACGGTGGAATTGCTCGGCTGGCAGTATATTAGCTGGCCCAACTTACAAGCCGAGACGGCCCGCAACGTTCGCCGGTCGGCGATGCACGACCGCATGGCCGCTGCCGGGGCATTCTTTGGCCAGTCCGTCGGCTGGGAATACCCGGATTGGTTTATGCCGCAGGGGAATGTCCCTTTAACAAGCTCAGGGCAGGCTCTGAGCACAGTCGAAAGGGTTGAACCCCAGGTCGAGTACTCGTGGGGGCGGCAGAATTGGTTCGAGTACGCCGCTGAGGAGCACCGGGCCGCGCGGGAAGATGCCATTTTGATGGATCTGACTCACATGTCCAAGCTGCTCGTCCAGGGTCGGGATGCGGAAAAAGTTCTAAACCGCATCTGCGCCAACAACGTGGCTGTGCCGGTGGGCCACATTGTCTATACCCAGTGGTTGAACGAGCGTGGCACCATCGAGGCGGACCTGACGGTAACTCGCCTGGCAAAGGACTGCTATTACCTGGTCCTGGTGGACTCGATGCACCGTCATGTCGTAGGCTGGCTGGAGAAGTACATGCCGGCGGAGGCCCACGTTTTTGTCACTGACGTGACTTCGGGTTATAACATCATCAATATTCACGGGCCGAAATCTCGCCGGCTTGTCAGCGATCTGACCACGGCGGATATGTCGAACGAGGCGTTCCCCTATCTTACAATGCAACAGATTGACATGGGGTACGCGCTGGTAAAGGCGCTGCGCGTGACTTACGTGGGCGAATTGGGATGGGAACTGCACGTGCCAACCGAATTCACACTTCACGTCTTTGATATGCTCGTAGAGGCAGGGCAGGATGTGGGCCTGAAGCCGGCTGGATTCCAGGCACTTAACACGTTGCGTCTGGAAAAAGCTTACCGTGATTATGGCTATGATATTGACAACACGGACACGCCGCTGGAGGCGGGCCTGGGCTTTGCCGTAGATTTTGCCAAGCCCGGGGGCTTTATTGGAAAAGAGGCGCTCTGGCAACAAAAGGAAGCAGGCGTTCTCAAGCACCGTCTCGTACAGTTCTTACTGCAAGACTCGGAACCTCTGCTGTATGGCGGCGAACCAATCTACCGGGATGGAGAGTTGGTTGGTTATCTCGATTCTGGGGGATACGGGCACACGCTGGGCGGGGCGGTGGGGCTGGGCTCTGTTGAGAACGAACAAGGGGTGAGTGCTGATTTCGTCAAGAGCGGCAGCTATGAGATAATAGTGGCCGGCGTGCGCTATCCGGCTGTGGCATCTCTGCGGCCGATGTATGATCCGAAAGGTGAGCGGGTGCGTTCCTGAAGCGTATCGGCAAGCTCCCACCATAGATACAGGAGACCAATAGATGGCGAGTAAAAGTCCTTTCCGACCCAGGCGCAGCAGATGGTGATCATAGGCGGCGGCGTGATCGGTTGCAGCGTAGCCTCTCATCTGACTAAATTGGGCCGGCGGGATGTGCTATTGTTGGAATTCAAAGCGCTTTTCGTCTGGCGCCACCCGGCACGCGACCGGCTCGGGTTTGTCGCCAGCATGCTATGGAATTTGAGCGCATTTTTCAAGTGAAGGAGCGAGAATTAGGTTAATATGAGAGATCTTGCCAGGGACGTGCGGGGCTTATTTCGCAAACAACAAACAACGCAAGAGGCCAGTTCTCCGGAGCGCATTGTGCGCGTGGGATGTCCGGCCCACAACTGTGGCGGACGCTGCCTGCTGCTGGCGCACATACAGGATAGGCCGTCCGGCCCTGTTATTACGCGGCTCAGCGCCGATGACCGCCCAGACACACTCACGGATCCCCAGTTGCGCGCCTGTGTGCGCGGGCGGGCCTACTTGCGCCGCCAGTACCACCCCGACCGGCTAAAGTATCCCATGAAGCGGGTGGGGGAACGTGGAGAAGGAAAATTCGAGCGCATCTCCTGGGATGAGGCGCTAGACACAGTGGCGGCCGAGATGCAGCGTGTGCAGCAAGAGTACGGTAACAGCGCCCTGTTCGCGCCAGTCGGCTCTGGCAGTGCCAGTCAGCTCAATGGTTCGCAGACGATAGAGCGTTTGCTGAACCTATTTGGCGGTAGCCTGGACAGTTATAACGGCTATAGTTGGGATGCGATCGAGGCCGCTACTCCCACCGTGTACGGAACCATGTACAGCGGCAATCATCGCATGGACTGGCTAAACGCCAAATACATCTTGATGTGGGGTTGGAACCCGGCCGAGATGCGCGACGGCACCAATAGTGATTTCTTTGTCAAATTGGCCCGGCAGAACGGGGCCAGGGTTGTTTGTATTGACCCTCGCCACACTTTGAGCGCCGCCAGCCTGGCCGACGAGTGGCTGCCCATCCGTCCCGGTACCGACGTGGCTATGATGAGCGCCATGGCTTTTGTGATGATTAACGAAAAGTTGTTCGACGCCGAGTTTGTCGAACGTTGTTGTGTCGGCTTTGACGAATCTCAGATGCCTGTAGGCGCGCAGCACGCAGAAAGCTATGAGGATTATATCCTGGGCTACAGAGATGGCACGCCCAAAACTCCCACCTGGGCCGAAAGCATCACTAGCGTGCCGCGCGAAACCATCATCCGCATTGCGCGCGAATACGCCACGACTAAACCCAGTATTTTGTACCAGGGCTATGGCATGCAACGGCGAGCTTATGGCGAGCAAGTGGTGCGCGCTGGCTGTGTGCTGGCCGCTATCACCGGCAACGTAGGCGTGCCCGGCGGCTGGGCCGGTGGGCTGGGCCTGCAGTCCCAGGAGGACCCCTACTGGAACCTCTTTCCGGTGGGCGAGAACCCGTGTAAGGCGGCTATTTCTGTCTTTTTGTGGACCGAGGCTGTGCTACGCGGGAGGGAAATGAGGGCCGAGGATGGTGTTACCGGTGTCGAGCAGCTTGATAACAACATCAAGCTAGTTTATTCTGTCGCCTCCAATGTGCTCGTCAATCAGCACGCCAACATCAACCGCACAGCCAGAATCCTACGTGATGAGAGCCTGGTAGAATTTATCGTGGTGCAAGATAACTTTCTCACACCCACGGGCCGCTTTGCCGATATTCTGCTCCCGGCTTGTACGCAGTTTGAGACCTGGGGGTTGGAAGACGGCTGGAAGTATGGCAACCAGGTGATCTTGATGCCCAAATTGGTCGAGCCTTTGGGCGAGAGCAAGAGCGACTATCGCATCTGCGCCGAGCTGGCCGAGCGCCTGGACCTGGGCGAGGCTTATACTGAGGGCCGTGATGAGCGCGGCTGGGTCGAATGGGTGTTGGACCGCTACCGAGAGGAGCGCTTTGCGGAGATTCCTTCGCTTGACGAATTTGAGGCCTCTAACGTCGGCGTTTATACCGAGCCGGAGGCGAAACCGGGCATTGCCTTTGCCGATTTTTGTCGCGATCCCCAGGCGCACCCGTTGGGCACGCCTTCGGGCAAGATCGAGATCTTTTCAAAACAATTGTACGACCTGAACCAATCGGATGATATTCCCCCGGTACCCAAATATATTCAGGAATGGGAAAGCCCTTTTGGAGCAGAAGCAGCCAAATATCCCCTGCAGGCCATGGGGCACCACTCTATGGGTCGCGTGCATTCGACCCACGATAACGTAGACTGGCTGCGAGAGGCGTTTCCGCAGCGGGCCTTTATCAACGAGTTGGACGCCCAGGCACGCGGCATCAGCGATGGCGACGAGGTGCGGGTATTTAATGATCGTGGGGCAACGGTCTTGCCCTGCCGGGTGACGAACCGTATGTTGCCGGGAGTGCTAAACATCCCAGAAGGGGCTTGGTGGACGCCCGACGAGGATGGGGTGGACCGGCGTGGCTCGATCAATGTGCTCACCTCTGAACGTTGGACGCCGTTCGCCTTTGGCACGGCGCAGCACACGATCATGGTGCAGGTGGAGAGGGTGGACGAATGAACAAGCAGTACACCTTTTATTTTGACTCGTCATCTTGCTCTGGCTGCAAGACTTGCCAGATGGCGTGCAAGGACAAGCACGACCTGCGTGTAGGTTTATTGTGGCGGCGGGTATACGAAGTAACGGGGGGCGGTTGGGAACAGCGCGGCGCGGCCTGGATTTCCAACGTGTTCGCCTATAACGTCTCTCTGGCTTGCAATCACTGCCAGCAGCCGATTTGCGCCGAGGTTTGCCCCACGGGCGCTATGCACAAGCGGGGCGACGGAATCGTGCTGATTGACCCACAAAAGTGCGTCGGCTGCCGCTATTGCAGTTGGGCCTGCCCCTACGGTGCGCCGCAATACGACGCCGAGATTGGCAAGATGACCAAGTGTGATCTCTGCGCGGACAACTTGGACCAGGGGCTGCCCCCGGCGTGCGTGGCCGCGTGCCCATTGCGGGCTCTGGATTTTGGAGAGCGCGCCGAGTTGGAGGTCAAATACGGAACTGGTCCTGAGCCCGGTCAAAGGGGGCTAGAGGGCGTATACCCCCTGCCAGAGCCTCATCTCACCGAACCGGCGCTGATGCTGACGCCCCACAAAAACACAGTCCAGGCCGATGATGGCTCTGCCTGCATCGGCAACCGGGAGGAGGTGGGTACGGAATGAAAGACCGTTCATTGGTCACTTTTACCCTTCTGGCGCAGATGGCCGTGGGGTTCTTTTGGGTAGCGGGTGCATTGAGTTTGTGGGCTGCTAGTAAAGACGGGGCAATAGCGGCAGACGTGCTGACAGGCTCGGCGCTACTTATCGCGCCTTTGTCCATGTTCCTGGGCTTGCTGGCCTCGTTTTTGCACCTAGGCTCGCCACTCAACGCATGGCGCGCCTTGTTCAACTTACGTTCTTCCTGGTTGAGTCGCGAGGTTTTGTTTGCCGCGCTGTTTGCGGGCGTTAGCGGGATGACAGCTGCATTGGACTGGTTCGATCTGGGTTCGGCTGCCATCCACGTTGCCAGCGTCTGGGTAGCGGCGTTGTTGGGCTTTGCACTGATTTTTAGCATGAGCAAGGCCTACCAGTTGCGTACTGTGCCGGCCTGGGATACGCCGCTCACACTGCTTTCGTTCTTTACGACGGCACTCTTGCTGGGCGGGCTGGCGGTCGGCATGATGCTGGCCTTTGACCCCAACGCCCCCGCTGAACTGCTCCGCTCTGCGTTGCGGTGGATTGCCGTGGGGGCCGTTGTGTTGTGGGGGGTGCAGTTGACGCTTGTGCAGCTTTGGATTGTTCGCCTGACGGGTGAGCAAGGGGCGGCGGCGCGCGCGGCGGCCAGGCTTACCCAGGAACACGCTTCCATTTTCAGATTGCGCTTGGCGCTGGCGATAGCAAGTCTGGCGGCGGCTATCGTCCTGTTGCCCTGGGGAGCTGGCGCAATGGCAAAGGTTGCCACTGTTGCGGCCTTTGTACTGGCGCTGGTTTCCGCCGTGTTGGGCCGGGTGCTGTTTTATGAGGCGCGAGTGCGATACGGGGTTTAAGACCGCTTGGCGAGAAGGCCCATCGCAGACGATGGGAGCGCCGGGCTATGAATCAAACGCCCGATAAATCGGGTTTTGCCTCGTTTACGATGTGAAATCTGTAGGAGATAAAATAATGACCGAAAGACAAACAACAAAAAACAAATCTCTTCCAACCCAGGCGCAAGTTGTGATCATTGGCGGCGGCGTAATCGGTTGCAGTGTGGCCTACCATCTGACCAAATTAGGTTGGCGAGATGTGTTATTGTTAGAACGCACGCAATTGACGGCCGGAACCACCTGGCACGCGGCTGGTTTGGTCGTCAGTGGGACATTTACCTCGGCGGTCATGAGCGACATGTCAAAATACACGCGGGAGCTTTTCCAAAGGCTGGGGGAAGAAACCGGCCAGGATACCGGTTTCCGCAGGATTGGTTACCTCGAGGTGGCATCTTCCGAGGAGTGGGTGGAGGGGTTCCGGCGTGCGGCCGACTTTGGCCGTTATAATGGGCACGTGATTGAAGAACTATCCCCCTCCGAGATAAAAAAGTTGTGGCCGTTACTCAAGACTGACGATTTGCTGGCCGGGTTCTTTTGTCCGGATGACGCTCGCGTCAATCCGGTAGATGCGACCATGGCCCTGGCTAAAGGGGCTCGGATGGGCGGCGCGCTCATTTTCGAGGACACCAGGGTTACAGCGATTAAGCAAAAACGGGGACGGGTGACGGGTGTCATCACCGACAGGGGCGAGATTGAGGCCGAGTATGTGGTCAACTGTGGCGGTATGTGGGCGCGCGAGTTGGGCAAGATGGCGGGCGTCAATGTGCCCTTGCACGCCGCCGAGCACTATTACCTGATCACCGAGCCGATAGATGGAATGCACCGGGACCTGCCGATTGTGGATGACCCGGCCCGCTTTGCCTATTACCGCGAAGAGGTCGGCGGGCTGATGATCGGTTTGTTCGAGCCGGTGGCGGCGCCCTGGGGCCAGGCCGGCATCCCAGAGACTTTTAGCTTTGGCGAGATCTCGCCGGATTGGGATCGCATGATGCCGCACCTTGAACGCGCTATGGAACGTATTCCGGTGGCGGAAACGGCCGGGGTACACAAGTTCTTCTGCGGGCCGGAGAGTTTCACGCCGGATCTGGAACCCTTGATGGGCGAAGCGCCTGAATTGAAAAACTACTATGTGGCCGCCGGATTCAACTCGCTTGGCATTCTGCTTGGCGGCGGTGCTGGACAGGTGATGGCGCAGTGGATCGTGGATGGCCTGCCGCCGATTGACGCCATCGACGTGGATATCGCGCGCATGTCGCCGTTCCAGAACAATCCTAAGTATTTGCGTGACCGAACCGTAGAACTGCTCGGGCTAACCTTTGCCCAGGGTTATTTCAATCTCCAGAACGAGACAGCGCGTAATGCTCGCAGATCGGCGTTCCACGAGCGGATGGCCGAGGCGGGGGCCTATTTTGGCGCTTATGCCGGGTGGGAGTATCCGTATTGGTTTGCGCCAGAGGGGGTCGAGCCTAAAGTAGAGTATACCTGGGGACGGCAGAATTGGTTTGAGTATGCCGCGGCTGAACATCGGGCCGCGCGCGAGGGCGTGATACTGATGGACTACTCTGTGATGGGGAAAGTATTGGTGCAGGGCCGGGACGCGGAAAAAGTTCTCAACCGGATCTGTGCAAACAACGTGGCCGTGCCCGTCGGCCGTTGCGTCTATACCCAATGGTTGAACGAACGCGGCCGGATTGAGGCAGACCTGACTGTCACGCGCCTGGCTGAGGATCAATACCTGATCCTCAGCGGAGATGCGACCATCACCACCGTGCAAACTTGGCTAAAGCGGAACATCCCCCCCGATGCGCACGCTTTTGTGACCGACATCACCTCTGCATATAGTGTGCTGAATATCCAGGGGCCGAAATCTCGTGACCTGTTGAGCCGCGTGACAAGTGCTGATATGTCGAACGTAGCCTTTCCATTTCTGACCACGCAAGAGATTGACATCGGTTATGCCCTGGTCCGCGCCTTGCGCGTGACCTATGTCGGTGAATTGGGGTGGGAACTCTATATCCCCACCGAGTTTTCCTTGCACGTTTTTGATACACTCGTGGAAGCGGGCAAGGAGGTCGGGTTGGTCTTTGCCGGGCTGCAAGCGTTGGACACGTTGCGTTTGGAAAAAGCATATCGCGATTATGGGAACGACGTTGACAACCTGGATACACCGTTAGAGGTAGGTTTGACCCGATTTGTGGATTTTGACAAGCCTGGCGGGTTCATTGGCAAAGAGGCGCTCTTGTTGCAGAAGCAGGCTGGAGTCAAGCATCGCCTGGTGCAGTTCTTGTTGCAAGACCCCGAGCCGCTGCTGTACCATAATGAAATCATCTACCGGGATGGAGAGATAGTTGGCCGCATTCTGGCGGGCGGTTATGGGCACACATTGGGCGCGTCGGTGGGGCTGGGTTACGTGGAGAATGAGGATGGAGTCACCGCCGACTACATCAGGAGCGGCGACTATGAGATCATGGTGGCGGGTGTGCGTTATCCGGCCAAGGCGTCGTTGCGGCCGATGTATGATCCAAAGCTCAAAAGAGTGCGTTCTTGAGTTCACTCAAGCTATCGAGGATGGATGACATGTCGAAAAGGACAATGACGATTTCCTGGAAAAAGCCCCTGCGACGGGCGCCCCTCGTCGGCCCACGCCTCGAGGAGGCCGTCCACCTGGTGCTCTGCACTGGTGCGTTCGACAGCCTTGACAACACCGACCTGCTAGAGTTTCTCACCGAGCGAACTCCACTCCGTCGAGGGAGTTCGCGATACCGAAAGCTTTATCTACCTCGACATTGTCACGAAGATAGTCACGTGACAAGGAAGATGTGTACGCACTATGTCTGAATCCATACTATACCTAACTGAGGCAGATATCCAGCAGACCCTAACGGTCGCTGAAGCGGTGGATCTGGCCGAGAAGGGCATCAAGGCTGATGCGACCGGCCGGGTCACTGGCGACAAGTTCTATATGAACGTGGGCGAGAATGGTTTCATCAAGCCGTTCTCTGGTTACCTGCTAGGCGAAGAGTTGGCTTTCGTCAAGACCTTTAGTTTCTTTCCCGGCAATCCAGAGCGGTTTGACTGCGGGACGACCTCGTCAATGGTGCTCCTGTTCAGCGCCGAGACGGGCCGTCCGGCTTGCCTGATGGACGGCGGTTGGGTGACCGCCCTGAAAACAGGCGCATCGACTGCTGTAACCACCTCCTATCTGGCCGGGGCGGATGCGGCGACGGTTACCATTTTCGGCGCAGGGACGCTGGGGCGGATGCATTTGCGTGCATTGAACCACCGTTTACATCTACGCCACGCCTACATCCTGGACGTCTTACCCCAGGTGGCCGAAGCGTATGTGGCGGAGCTGGAGCCGGAGATGGACTTTCCAGTCGAGGCCGTGCCGCTGGCGGACCGGGAGCGGGCTGTACGCGCGGCCGACGTCGTCTTAACCGTGACAACCGGCGCTCAACCGCTTGTGGAACGGGCCTGGCTACGGCCAGGAGCCTTCGTCGCCCGGCTAGGTTCCTACCAGGAGGTGGCTCTGGACGTCATCACCAGGGCTGACAAGGTGATTGTAGACGACTGGCGTTATGTTAGCCCGCGCATCCCGGAGCTCAAGATGCTGGCCGCGGAGGGGCGGTTCGGGCTCGAGGATGTCTACGCCGAATGGCCCGACATCGTGGGGGGCAAAAAACCAGGCCGAGAGTCACCTGATGAGGTCATCACGTACATCGCGTTGGGTATCTGGGGAGAGTACGCCGCCATTCTGCCCGAGATCTACCGGCGGGCGCAGGCGATGGGAGTAGGTTGCCAGTTGGCTTAACGCCGGCTGGGGTTCCGGACGAGAAAAAGACGGGATGGTTCCCTAGCATGTGATATAGGAGAGATATTTGTGGATTGAACTTTGACAA
This sequence comes from Halieaceae bacterium, assembly GCA_024224435.1. Classification (GTDB taxonomy): domain Bacteria; phylum Pseudomonadota; class Gammaproteobacteria; order Pseudomonadales; family Halieaceae; genus Marimicrobium. Next base: position 257 of record JAAENL010000157.1, on the reverse strand, counting down.
AGGGCCACCCCTAATAGAAATTGGATGATTCTCAATAAGGTCATATGACCCTCAGCGTCAAATCAGGCTAAGAGGGTTGAGAAATAGAGTAGTGCATCATCAAGTTTTAATATTTGGCTGTTCTTTCGCTCATATTTTTTTGACTTTCTCAGATTCTCTTACCTACTACATATTGTATGTCGAATCATTAAGCTACTATATACAGGATGTAGATTCTCAACACTGGGTGAAGCGATGTTCATCAGAACAAATTCGGT